>JBJTBP010000001.1:0-13863 GCA_046091385.1 Solirubrobacterales bacterium
CGGAAAGGGCTAGAGGTAGCCCATCGGGTCCTGCGCGGCCCCGTTGATCCGGACTTCGAAGTGGAGGTGGGGTCCGGTGCTGGAACCGGTGTTGCCGGAGTACCCGATCACCTGACCCTGGCTGACCCGCTGACCGGTGGAGGATGCGAATCCGGAGAGGTGGCCATAACAGGTCGAGAGGCCGCCTCCGTGGTCGACGCAGATGTAATTGCCGTAGCCGCCGTAGTAGGAGGCTATGATCACCGTTCCGGACTTCGCCGAACGAACGGGCGTGCCCTCCGGCACGGCGATGTCGATCCCCTCGTGCATCCGGCCCCATCGGTAGCCGAAGCCCGAGGTGAGAGTCCCGGAGAGCGGCCAGACCAAACCGGCAGCGCTCGGGGCGCTCATCGGACCGGCCGGCAGGGTCGAAACTCCCGAGGCCGCGGCGATCTCGGCCTGGATCTCGGCCTGGAGGTCGGCCCTGATGCTCTCGAGGTGTCCAACCTGCTCGTCGACCTGGGAGAGCGCCGCACTCCGCTTGCCCCTTGCCGCCACCAGGCTCTGCTCGCGACTCTGGACGGCAGTCCTCGCCACCTGCAGGGCCTGCTCTTCCTCGGCGATCTGGTCCCGGACCTTCTCGATCCGCTCCTTGACCGTCTTCAACTTCAGGACGAGTGTCTTCTGGCGATCCCGGAGGTCCCTGACCCGGGCGATCAGCTTCTCGTCGCTGCTCTGGATCTGCTCGATGTATTCGCTTCGCTCGATCAGGTCTCCGTAATCCTCTGAGGCAAAGACGAGGTCCGAGACCTCGGTCGTCCCCGACTCATAGATCGCCACCAGGCGGCTCCGCAGGGTGTCGAGCGAGAGCTTCAGCTTCTTGGCCAGCAGCCTCAACTCACCGTAGGCCTCCTTGAGCTCGCCGATCGCGACGTCGAGTTCGGCCTGCTTGTCGGCCAGGCGCCGTTCGGCGGCCCGCTCCTCCACCCGGAGGGCAGCGACCTGGGTCTCGATCGCCCTGATCCTTCCGTTCAGGGCCTCGATCTCGCTGGAGAGGACGCCGCGCTTCTGGTTGGCCCGGTCGAGCTTCTGCTCGGTCTGGTCGAGTCGCTCCTCGACCGATGCTTCGGCCGAGCTGCGGGCAAGCATGAAGCCGCCGAGAATGGCGCAGAGGACTGCACTCGCCGTCAGAAGGCGTGCGACTGGGGACTGCGGGCTGAGGGGAGCTCGCGAAGCCACGAAGAGGCAGTGTAAGCATCTGCAAACAATTGGCCCTGATCCCGAATTCCTGCACGAAGGCTTGCCCCGGGAGCGCAGAAGCCCTGAATCCCGCTCCAGGTCCTGAGTTGGGGCTACCGACCTATGTGGAAGCCGATCAGACCGGGGATCCTCGAGATTCCCCCGCTGATCGGGTCAGGGGTAACCCCCGCCATCTCGGCCGTTTCCCGATTCTCGATCGCTGCCCGGATGACCGCGCCGCCCAGCCAACGGAAGGGCTCGGGCGGTACCCGGGTCAGGGCGTCGATCGGCTCGACCAGCGGCAGGGTCGAGTAGCGGTCCTCGACTCCCCGGGCGAGCGACGCAAGGCACCTGCCGACCATCTGGGACGGGCCGACCCCGTTTCCGGTGTAGCCGATCGCCCCGAAGACACGGCCGGAAGGGAAGGTGACCACGTGGGGCAGGTGGCTTGCCGTCGCGTCGATCGGACCGCCCCAGGCATGGTCGAAAGCCTTCCCTTCGAGACCGGGGAAGTAGGCGAGGGCATGCTCGATCACCCTCCCGGTCACCTCGGGATCGACCTCTGCGGTACCCCTGCGTCGCCCTCCAGCAGCGATCCGGCCCCCTCCCCAGCCAAAGGCGATCCGACCGTCTGGAGTGGTCCGGAAGTAATTGAGGAGTGCCCTGCAGTCGCTGATCGCCTCGCCGCCGGTCCAGCCGATCTCCTCGATCAGCTCAGGTACCGGTTCCGAGATCACCATGTGGCTGGAGGCCATCGTCACCCTGCCGGCAAACGGCCAGCCCGTCCCGGCCATCGCAGCCCCTCCGGCGAGTACCGCCCGATCCGCCCGAACTGAGCCGAGTTCGGTGTGGGCCACCACCCCACCTCGGCCCTCCTCGAATCCGATCACGGCGCTTTTCTCGAGCAGCGAAGCACCTGCCTCGAGCAGGGCATCGCGCAGGCCAAAGGCGAGGCGGGCCGGCTGGACGGTCGCGGCCTGGCGGTAGAGGAGGCCCTCCCGAAAGGCCGGTGATCGACAGATCGCCGCGACCCCCTCCCGGTCGAGCTCAGGCGGCAGGTCCCGGAACCCGGCGGCCTCCATCGCCTCGACGTTCGCGTCCCAGCTTCCGTCCTGGGCCGGAGCGGTCGAGACGTTCAGGTAGCCGGACCGGTTGAACCAACAGTCGATCCCCTGCTCTTCGGCGAAATCCCCGATCTGGGCGATCGAGTCATCGGCTATATGGCCGACCTCGGTCGCCGCCTCGACCCCGAACCGCTCGACGAGGCTGGCGAAGCTGACCCACATCGCATCGCAGAAACCCCCGTTTCGACCCGACGGCCCGAAACCGAAACGGTCGGATTCGAGCAGGACGACCCTCGCTCCTGGCTCGGCCGAAGTCAAATGCCAGGCGGTCCACATCCCCGTGAAGCCACCACCGACGACGACCACGTCGGCCTCGATGTCGGTTCGAAGCTGCTGCAGCGGCTCCGGCTCGCCGGCCTCCGCGATCCAGTATCCCCGGGCATCGTGGACCCCGACTTCCATCAGATAGCAGAGGCTATTCGACCGGAATGGCCGGCCGACTCCGCGCCGGCACAACGGGCAGGGCCGTTGCGGGGGAAGGCGGAAGGTGCCGGAGGTCGAATAACCATCAGATGTCCGACGACGGAAACGCCCAGCACCCCGATCCGACCGCCAAGACGGGTCGCCTGCAGCGGGCGCTGCAGCGGGTCAGCGTCGACCTTTCCGGGGAGATAGTCCCCGGTTCGGGCCTCGAGGGTGCCCGGGCCATCGAAGCGGAGAAGAAGCTCCAGCTGCCGGTGATGATCGCCGCGGCGCTGACCCTGCCGAGCGTGATCCTCATGGAAACCCAGGAGACCGGATGGCTCCTCACGCTCTCGGTGATCCTCAACTGGGGAACCTGGCTGGTCTTCCTGATCGAGCTGGTGACGATGTTGATCCTCGTTCCAGATCGCTGGAAATACATCAAGTACCACCCAGTCGAGATCGCGATCGTGATCCTCACGCCCCCGGTCCTCCCCGGCGGCTTCCAGATGCTCCGGTTGCTCCGGTTGCTCCGCCTGCTCCGCCTGCTCCGCCTTGCCCAGTTCAGCCAGAAGGCCTTCTCGACCCAGGGGCTCGGCTATGCGGCCCTGATGACTCTGACCGTCGCACTGGCCGGCGGCACGCTCTTTCGTGCCTTCGAGAAGACGAACCAGGGCCTGAACGAGTGGGAGAGCATGTACTGGGCGATCACCACGATGATGACCCTCGGTTCCCAGTACCAGCCGACCACCACTGGATCGGAGATCGTCGAGCTGTTGCTCCTGATCGCCGGGGTCGGCTTCATCTCGCTCCTGACCGGTGCCCTTGCCAAGCAGTTCACCAGCGGCTCGAAGAAGGAACAGCAGGCGCCGGCCGCATCAGGCTCGGACGCCAGCAACAGCTAGGGGTCCGGATCCGGGTCGCGCCCGCGACCTTCCCTCTTTAAAGACCGGACGGGTGCCGGGGAATGAACCCGGCGCTGGAGCGCATCGAGGTATGCCAGCTCGGCCCGGTACCCCCGGTGTCCGAGGTGTCCCACCTCAGCCCGGCAACGACCATGTAGACGTGGCCGGAGTTGCCGTAGACCGAAATCCAGTTTCCCTCCCCGGGCTCGCCCCAGGTGGTCAGGCCGGTCGAATCGAGCGGGCTCGAGATCAGACCGCCCCCGTGGAGCGCGTAACTGACCGCACCGGAGCAGTCGTAGCCCGAAGACTCGAAGGAACCGTGGCCCCCTCCCCATACGTACGGCAGGTGGGCAATCGCGTTGGCGGCCTGGATCACCTGCTGGACCGCCGGCGGGGCACCGGTCGGGGGGGCGGCCTGGCCATTCGACTGAAGTACCGCGGTCTGGCCGGATACGGGGCCCGGGAAACTCCCGGCCGAGCTGCTGGCCGGGTCGCTGGTCAGGTCGGGGAGGCTGTCCTCGAGACTGCCCGCCCGGGCTTCGAGCGCCTGGATCCTCGCCTCGCGGGTCTCGCGGGCCGCGACGAACTCGGCCCTCTGGGCCTCGACCTCATCCCTCGCTGCCCTGGCCTGGCGCTCCTCGTCGACGATCTCGTTTCGAAGCGCGACCAGCTTGGTCTTGCGCTCCCGCATCTGCTCGACCAGTGAACGGATCTCGTTCCTCAGGGCCTCGACCCGGGCGATCACGTCCTCATCGCGATCCTGGATGCTCTGGGCGTAGGTCGAGTTGGTGACCAGGCCCGAGAAGTCCTCAGCCGCGAAGACGAACTCGCTGACCGTCGGTGGTCCGGCGACGTAGAGCGATACGAGCTGCTTCCTCAGGACCGAAAGGGCGCGCTGGAGCCTCTTGCGGACCACCTGAAGGCGCTTCCTCTCCCTCTCCAGCGCGGCCTCGAGGCGATCCAGTCGGGCCTGCCTGCGCTCGAGCTCCGCGGTCAGCTCGGCGGCCTTCGCCCGAAGGGCGGAGAGCGTTCCGATCAGGCTGTCGATCCGGCGGTTGTCCGCGGCGACCTGGGCCTTGAGTCCCTCGATCGAGCCCGAGATCTCCCCGAGTTCCTGGCGGGCCTCCGACTGGGTTATCGCCGGTGCCTGCTGGGGTGCCCCCACCGCAACCAGGATCGCAAGTAGCGCCAGGAGCAGACAGAGGACCGCCGGCCTCGAGATGTTGGTCGAGGCGGGGAGGTCATTCGGGGTATTTCCGCTGTTTCCGGGTCGCATAGGCCTGGACCCTGCCCGGCAGGAGCTTCGCCGGAGGGGAATCGATGACCGTAGAAGACCGGCCCGGCGGGGCGTCGACCCGACCGACCCGGTGGGAAGGCTCGTGCAGCGAGCGCCTACGGGGTCACGCAAGCGACCCCGACGGCTCCCCTAACTCTCTGCGTCCCGGGAGCGCCTGATGTCAGCGACCTTCCAGGCCGCCGGCATCAACAGTGCGGCAATAGCCGCCTTGAGGATCTCCCAGCCGAAGAAGAAGACGAATCCGTCCTCGAGGACGGTGCCCCAGCTCGAGCTCTCCATGAACCCGGCTTCGACCAGCTCGGGAGCCGCCATCTTCAGCCCGATCAGCCCGAAGGCGAAGATGATCAGCTCGCCAACCACGAAGGCACCGAGTGCCGAGGTGAATCTCCGGTCGCGGCCCTTCTCGGAGAGCCAGCCGACGACCCCGGCGGCAACCACGAAGCCGATCAGGTACCCGGCAGTGGCACCGGTCGCCGTACCGATATCGGTCAGGACACCGCTTTCGCCGCCGGCGAGGATCGGCAGGAACAGTCCGAGCCCCAGGTAGAGGAGCATCGATACGACTCCCCGGACCGACCCGAGTGCCGAGCCGACCAGGATCACGGCGAGCGTCTGACCGGTCACCGGGACAGGGGTAGTCGGGAGGGTCACCTGGGCGAGCAGTGCGACGAATCCGACGCCACCCAGGACGAGAAGTGCATTCAGCAGGAAGTCAGAGAGCGACTCGATCCGGCTGGGGGCGATCAGGGCGCCGAGGACCGAGGGGCCGACGGGGCCGGACTGGGGGGCGGCGGCGGATGCGGGTGACAGCTGGTGACCTTCCTGACTGGGGTTCCGGGAACGCCGGGATCCTACAAAGCAGAGGGCGGTCCCCGCTGGGCGCCCGACCCGACTCAGTCCGAAGCGGCGATGTCCAACGCGAAGAGTCCCGCCGCAGTAAGGGTCGCCGCTCCCGTCAGGAAGGCGGTGACTGCTACCCCTCGGGGGTCGAGCCTCCGGCGGGAAAGGACGGTCGCGGTGAAGTCACCGAGATCGGATAGCGCGGCTACCGCGAGCCAGGGGGCCGCCTCATTACGGAGCGCGCCATCGACCATGCCGGCGCCGAGCGCGATGTCCCGCAGCCCGAGTGCGCGGAAGATCGTCCGCATCGCGGGCCGATCGGCATCTTCGCCGACCCAGGTCCGCCCCACCACTTCAGGGACTGCGCTGGCTACGATCCCGAAGACGACACGACTCGCCCCGAACCCCAAGTTCAACACCTGCCTTGCTTCCACGGGCGGCAATCTACCCGACCAGAGCCAGACCACGGCCGCGGCCCCGCCCCTGGCTGGCGGGGCGCGCTAGGTTGGCGACATGGCGGACCAGCCCCGAGTCGAACTCCATCTGCTCACCTATTCCGGTCCCTGTCTCACCGCGAAAGCGGGTCTCTCCCTCAAGGGGCTCGACTTCGAGGAGGTCGAGGTCACCCTGGGTTCACACGGCGACGAGATCGAGGCGATCTACGGGGAGGGTCGCCGGACGGTCCCGGGCGCGATCATCGACGGCGAACCGGTCCACGGCTCGACCGCAATCCTCAAGAGACTGGACGAGATCGTTCCCGAGCCGACCCTCTACCCCGACCCGATCGCCAACGCAGTCCGAGAGGCCGAGCTGTGGGCAGATGGCGAGTACCAGGACCTGAGCCGCCGCCTGCCCTGGTCCTCCCTCCACTTCCGGCCCGAAGCGATGGGAACCTTCGCGGGCGACGGACCCCTCGATCCCGCCGGTACCGACTTCGCGATCAGGTTCCTCCGCTCGACCTGGAAAAACCTCGGAATCACCGCAGAGAGGATGGCCGCTGACCTCGACTCCCTGCCGGGGATGGTCGAGCGAATCGAAGGATTCGCCTCCGAAGGGCTGATCGGAGCCGAACGGCCGACTGCGGCCGACCTCCAGATCGGTGCCACGACCCGAATCCTCCTGACGATCGGGGATCTCGAACCGGTCTTCGAGGGAACGACAATCCGCGAGGTTGCCCTGCGGCTCTTCCCCGACTATCCGGGCAGGATCCCGGCCGGCGCCTACCCGGCCGGCTGGGTCAAGACCGGGTAAGGCCCCTCAGCACCGACCGGCCCGAGTGTTGCGGGCTGCCGTTCTCGGGCTGAATGGAAACGTCGTAGTAGCGGTAGCGGTCGGGGTCGACCGGCACCGGTACCTCGATCTCCGAGCTTCCGCCTGAACCGACCCTGAACGACCCGAGCGCGACCAGCTCCCCGTCCTTACCCATCAGCCAGAGCTCATAGAACTCCCGGGGTCCGGATTCCTTCAGCCCCGCAACGGACAGCCGCAGCCGATCTGAGCCCGAACTGACCAGTGACACCTCTCCTGAGGCCGCTGCAGGCGCCTCCGGACTGAGCGCCGAGAGCGCCAGGCGCTCCTCTACGGCCGGCGAGGAACCGTCGCCCCCAAGCGATGTACCGAGCAGGGTCCCCGCCGCGAACAGAACCACGGCTGCCAGGCCTCCTGCAAAAGCCTGCGGCCAACCGAAACCACCACTCGGCCAGAGCGATCGAGAACGCCTCCGGCGTTCCCCGGTCGGGGACCCGGTCGCCCGTGAATTCGAGAACACCGACCGATCGAGGGCGGGGGGCTGAGGAGGGTCCCAGGCCTCCCTCGGCATCGACCCAAGTCGACCGACCACGAGCGCCATCGATTCGACCTCGTGAGCGAGCGAGGGATCGGCATCGATCCTCTGTTCGAACTCGGCCCGCTCATGACCATCCATCTCGCCGGTCAGGAAGCGCACCACCTCATCGCCCTCGGCTCCTTCGCCCATGCGACCCGATCGATCGTCGCCACCAGTCATGAGACCCCCATCTCGCTGCGAAGGGTATTGAGTCCGGAAACCATCCTCGCCTTGACGGTGCCGAGGGGGATCCCCGTTCGTTCGGAAATCTCGCTCTGGCTGAGGTCCTCGGAAAACCTCATCTTCAGCAGCTCGGCCTCTGGCTCAGGGAGGCGACCGACGATCTGGGCGAACTCCCAGTCGGCCAGGAACTCCTCGACCCCGTCGGCTTCGCTCGGACCCCCGGCGTCGGGCAGGGAGACGGGATCACGTGGTTCCGGGACCCTCTTCCTGAGGGAATCGATCGAGCGACTGCTTGCGATCGACATTACCCAGGAAACGAGGCTTCCCCTCGAGGGATCGAACCTCCCGGCCTTCTCCCAGACCTCGACGAAAACCTGCTGGAGAACGTCCTCCGCCGCCTCACGCTGGCCCATTCGCGAGACCAGGAAGGCAAACACGACTCCGCCGTGTTCCTCGTAGATCTGCTCCAGCGCCCTCTCATCCCCCGCATCTACCCGGCGGGCCAGGGCTCCGTCCTCTTGGTTTGGGTGGGCGTCCACTGCCACCCGGGAGCCAATCAGACGAGGACCCCAGAAGGACAACAGGGGCGACACGAACGTTCGCTCTGCTCGTGCCACCCCGGTCATCACTGTCTCTTCTCGATTCCCTTAGGGAAGGAGAACCTTGTCGATCACGTGGACGACTCCGTTCGAGGCCGGGACGTCGGCCTTGACGACCGTTGCGTCATTGACCTTGACGGTGTTCCCGTTGATCGTCACGGTGAGGGTCCCGCCCTCGACGGTCTTCGCCTTCTGGCCGTTGGTCAGATCCGACGACATGATCTCGCTCGAGACCACGTGGTACTTCAGGATCTTCGCCAGTTCCGCCTTGTTTGCAGGCTTCAGCAGACGGTCCAGCTCGCCCGCCGGAAGCGCATCGAACGCCTCGTTGGTCGGGGCGAACACCGTGAACGGTCCCTCGCCCTGGAGCGTCTCGGCAAGCCCAGCTGCCGTAACGGCCTCGACCAGGGTCGAGAGATCCGGGGTATCGGCTGCGACGTCGACGATGTCAGCCGCATCCGTCGGCGTCTTCGCCACGTCGTTCATCCCGCCGTTGTTAGATCCGGAATCACTGTTGTCGCTACAGGCAGCCACCCCGAGGCCCAATGCCGGAATCGCCAGCAGAAGGGCAATCATCTTCTTGTTCATTACTTCTCCTTCCTTTGCACTTGGATCCGGCCTTGAACCGCCGGCCTTTCCCCCTCTACGGAATCGGATCCGAAATCGGTTGCCTCTCGACCGAATTGGTTGCGCCGACCCCCTAGAGTGCGCTCGGTGGGCGTTCAGCCAAATGGGGAAACCGAAGGAGGCGAGGCGATCACGGCCGAGGGCCTGGAGGCGCTCAAGGCCGAGATCGAGCGCCTCGAGGGTGAGGAAAGGGAGACGATGGCCGCCCGGCTCAAGGTGGCCCGCGAGCTCGGCGACCTCAAGGAGAACGCCGAGTACCACATCGCCAAGGAGGACCAGGCCCATCTCGAGACCCGGATACGCGACCTGAAGGAACGGCTCGCCAACGCGGTGGTGACCGAGGGGGCGGGAAGCTCTAGCGACACCTTCTCTTTCGGGGCCACCGCCGAGGTGACCGACTCCGAAGGGAGGACCCACACCTGGAAGCTGGTCGGTTCGACCGAGGCCGACCTGGCCGCCGGACTGATCTCGGCCGAATCGCCGATCGGCATGGCCCTCCGGGACCACAAGGTCGGCGACGACGTGGCCGTCGAGACGCCAGCCGGTACCCGCTCGTACCGGATCGACCGGCTGGTCTGAGGAGCGGATGGCCAGCGGAAAGTCGACCAGCGGATCGCGCGCCCGGAAGGCCGGGGTCGCCGCAGGCCTCGCCGGAAGGGCCTTCGAATATGCCCGCCGAGTCGACTGGCCAGCGGTCTGGGTTCGGGCGAGGTGGCTCTCGCACCACACCAGGCGGCTTTACTCGAACCTCACCCCTGAGGAGCGTCGCGAGTTCCTTGCGATCGTCGTCCCGACTCGGGACGCGACTTACCTGCCGAAGGAGGAACGCGACCGACTGAGGTATCTGGTCACCAAGGCCTTCGCCGGCGACGGCGGCCGCCGCTCCTGACCGGATCCTCCGCCCCCAGCGGGGGCTTGGCTTAGGCGATTCCCTCGAGCAGACGGCCGACCACGAAAGCCAATCCGGCGGCTATTCCCCCGAGCACGACGGTCTCGATCGAGCCCCTTATCACTCCCTGCCCGACGACGGCCGCCTTCAGCGCACCGACCAGGATGAATGCCACCGCGGTCAGGACGATGCTGACCAGGAAGGCATCGGGAATCGCTCCGGGGAAAGCCAGATTGACCAGGTAGCTGATCAGGGGGATCGCGCCGACCACGAGGAAGGCGATGAAGGTGGCGACCCCGGCCCGGGCCGGCGAGCGCTCCACCGGGGCGAATCCCAACTCCTCGCTCATCATCATCTGGACCCAGCGCTCCTCGTCACTGGTGATCACCTCGACCGTCCGCTCGAGGTCATCTCCCTCGAACCCCTTGGCCCGGAAGAGCTGGCGAATCTCCTCCTTCTCGCCCTCGGGCATCAGCCTGATGTGCCGTTCCTCTTCCCTCCTGGCCTGGCTCTGACGGTCCTGCTCGGCCCGGCTCCCGAGGTAGTTGGAGACGGCCATCGAGAAACCGTCTGCGAACAGGTTCGAGAGCCCCAAGATGATCACCACGGCCGCACCGAGATCGGCTCCGGCCGCGCCCGCGACCACGGCGAAGGTGGTCACGGTGCCGTCGATCGCCCCGTAGACGAAATCCCCGAGATGGCTCCCGGAAGGGCGCTTGGCAAGCCTCTGGGCTACCCCGTCGGGGGTGTGCTCACCCTCCAGATCCCGCTTCGAATCCGGCCGGCCCAGCAGCCGGTCGATGTTCCTGCTGATCACCCGACCAGCCTATTCCGGAGCCATCCCGGACGGCGCCGGAGGGCCTCCCGGGGCCGGCTGACCCGGTGATAGCCTCGCCAAATGGCGGAAGGCGGGAGGGTCAGGGTCGAAAGGGCCGACGGCGTGGCCGAGGTGACCCTCGACAATCCGCCCCTCAACCTCTTCGACCAGGCGATGATCGAGGCCGTGATCGAGACGATCGGGGAGCTCGCGGCCGACCCTCCCCGGGCGGTTCTCTTCCGGGCCGAGGGCGATGTCGTTTCGGGAGGGGTCAACGTCGAGGAGTTTCGTGGCCTGACCGGGGATCAGGGTCGTGAACTCTGGACCCGGCTGATGGACCAGGTGATCGAGCCGGTCGAGACGCTGCCCTGTCCGGTGGTCTTCTCCGCCCACGGCCTGACCTTGACCGCCGCCTTCGAGCTCGCGCTCGCCTGCGACCTGCTGATCGCCGGCGAGTCGGCCTCGTTCGGGCTGGTCGAGATAGTGGTCGGACTCACCCCGTCGATGGGTGGCCCCCAGAGGCTGGCCGAGCGGGTCGGGCCCGCAAGGGCGGCCCAGCTGGTGATGACCGGCGGCCTGTTCGATGCCAGGACCCTCGAAGGCTGGAACGTCGTCAACGAGGTCGTACCCGATGGCGAGCTCGACGAGCACTCCCGCAAGCTCGCCAGGAGGCTCGCCCGGGGCCCGACACTCGCCCACGCGATGACCAAGCGGATCCTCCGGGCCCGTGCCCGCGGCGGCATGGAGGCGGCCGATCGGGTGACCCGCGAGGAGGCGGGGAAACTCTTCGAAAGCGAAGACCTGATCCGGGCGGTCGACACCTTTCTCGAGGAAGGTCCCGGCAAGGCCCGCTTCGAGGGGCGCTAGACCCCGGTCTCGACCGGGAACCTGCCCTGCTCGGCGGCCTTCTGGAAGGCCTCGAAGTCCCGTTCCATCTGGTCCGCATAGGCGACGCTCCACTCACCGATCGCCCGTTCGAACCTGTCCGACTTGCCGAGGTAGCCGCCGATCGCCGCCGAGCCGGGGGACTGGCTGTGTCCGCGGGCCAGCATCGCCCCGCAGAGGGTCCCGTACCCGACGAACTGCTCGGGATCCATGTTTGAGAGGTCGGCCGAGCCCTTCATGTCCTTGAACTGGCGCACGTAGAAGAAGAACCGGTCACCTTTCCGGGCGCGAGTCCAGCCGAGGAAGGGGTCGGAGGCCGCCTGGAGCACCTCCTGGCCCGAGACGACCCGGTAGCCGGGCATCCAGGAGTCCCGGTCGCCGACTCCCTGGATCGGCCTCGGCTGGATGCCACCGTAGGTCTCTAGGACCGAGGCGGTCGCCTCCTTGATCTGGAGGAAGAGCGGCGAACCATCGGGGCCGAGCAGGAGCAGGATGAAACAGCGGGTTCCGACACTGCCGACCCCGACAACCCTGAGGGCCATGTCGACCAGCCGGAACTGGGAGAGCAGGGTCGCCCGGTCCGGAGAGAGGGTTTCGAGGTAGCGCCGGTAGGCATCCTCGATCTGGTCTTCGAATCCCTCCACCCTCTGCAGGATCGGTGGGTCCGGGACGATCTGCGGAATCCCGCCCGAAGAGTCGGTGGTGATCTTCGCAAGGACCTTCTCCGAAGTCCGCCTGCTCGCCTTCTCGAGGCCCTTCTCGAGCAGCTTCTGGCCCTTCTTGGTGGTTGCGGCCGCGATCAGCGTCTCGCCATCGACCCGGGCGTAGTAGCGGTCGATCGCCGACATCAGGTGGAGCTTCGCCGTGGTCTCCCTGTAGGAACGGGCCGCAGCCTCAGTCGCTTCGATCGCATCCTTCTCGCCAACCCCTGCGTCGCGACAGGCCAGGATGATGCTCGTCGTCATCCGCTTGACGTCCCACTCCCAGGGACAGGCGCCGGCTTCGTCGAAGTCGTTCATGTCGAAGAGGATCCGGCGGTCGGGCGAGCCGAACAGGCCGAAGTTTCCGATGTGGGCATCCCCGCACCCGATCACCAGGAACCCCGATCGGGCCTCGCCGGCGAGGTCTGCCGCCATTGGGCCTGCCGTGCCCCTGAAGTAGGCGAAGGGCGACTCGAGCATCCTGCCGATCCGGACCGGCACCAGGTTGCGGAGTCGGTCCCGGTTCTGCTGTTCGATTATTCCCAGGGGGTCGCGCTGCTGGCTGGGGGTGAAGGCCGCCAGCCCGGAACGGGGAGCATTCTTCCGCAGGCCCCTGCCGAACTCCCGGGCTTCTGACTCCGTCGCGGTCTTCAGCAGCCCCTCGGGCGCTTCCTCTCCCTTTCGCTTGCGGAACACGGTCCGATCCTAGTCGGGATCGGTCCGGCCGGGCACCAGGGCGAGGATCGTCGCCTGAATCAGGGTCAACCCGACCAGAAGAGCGGTTGCCACCGTCCAGAACCGGGTCGGGTAGAGGGCGAGCAAGGTGCTGTCCGCCGGGAACTGCCAGCTGCCGGCTTCGAAGAGGAGGTCGTGGAAGGTCTGGAAGAAGGTGTCGAAGGAGAGGGCAGCGAACAGCCCGACCACGATTACTGCCGCGACCGTCGCCACCGCCCCCCTCTTCAGGACGACCGGGATCGTCCCGGCACCGCGGCCCCTCAGGACAAGAAGTGAGGGAACCGCGGCCAGGACGGCGACCAGCCAGAGGATTAGTGCGCCCCGGACCACGGCACGGACGTCCTCCATGTGGCGGACCTCGTCGGATCCAAATGCAGGTGACCCACCGGGAAGGGTCGCCTTGACCAGAAGGGTGGTTCCCGGGCCGACCGGCCAGATCGACCCGATCCCCTCCCGGGCGAGCACGAGGCGTTGGTCTGGGGTGAGCCCGAGCGGATCATCCGGAAAGCCGGGCAGGGCGTACTGGAGATCGGCCAGCCAGGGGATGAGCAGAAGGATCAGCGAGTTGCCCGCCAGGACCAGCGGGATCGCGACTACCGCTACGACCCCCAGGGGGCCAAGTCGATCCGGGGTCTTCGAGGCCCCTCCACGACGCTCGGTCTTCTTCATCTCACCCTCCACCCCACGATCGTAGAAGGGGTCGGATCCCCGGGGACAGCGGGCCGGTAGTTTCCCGGTATGGCCACCTACCGCACCGTTGTCGAGAGTCCCCTGACCCCGGAGGAGGCCTTCGACTACCTGGCTGACTTCGAGAAC
>JBJTBP010000002.1:0-8035 GCA_046091385.1 Solirubrobacterales bacterium
ACACCAACCCCAACACCGACCCCCACGCCCACTCCGGCACCGGGTACGGCGGTCCTCACGGCATCGGTCATCAAGGACTCGACCTGGGAGACCGGCTTCTGCCGGAGCTTCAAGATCGCCAACTCGGGAACTGCAAGCTCGAGGAGCTGGAGGCTCACCTTCACGCTCCCCGGTGACGTCGTGATCACCGACAGCTGGAGCGGTTCGATGACCCGATCGGGCAACACGGTCACCGTGCTCGCACCGTCCTGGGGAGGGGCGATCGATCCGGGCAAGAACGCCACCGTGTTCGGCTTCTGCGCCAGGGGCAGGGGTGAACCGGCCTCGGTGAGCGTCACGGAGATCGCGGCCACCACCTCCACCAGGAAGGGCGAGACGTGGAAAAAGCGCCAGCAGGCGCTGGCCAAGGCCGAGAAGGCAAGGGAGATCCGACAGGCCAGGAAGACGTTCGGAGCGCGCTAGGCCCCTCTGGGGGTCCGGCGCCTCTGACCGTCGGCCGGGAGGCTTCACTAGCCTGTTCGCGATGGCCCATTTCATCTGCCCCAGCTGCGGAAACCGGGCGGCGGCAGCCGAGCGCACCGCCGGCTTCAGTCAGAGGCCCAAGGGGTGTTCCAAGTGCGGGTTCGGCTTCGTCTTCGAGCTGCTCGACGACTACTACCCGGCGCCGAATGCGGCCTTCTTCGTCTGTGACCAGGAGGGACGAGTCCTCGACGCAGGCAGGGGCAGCTTCGAGCTGACCGGACTCGACGACGAAGACGTGATCGGAATGCCGGTCGGTGAAGCGCTCTCCCTCAAATGGGTCGACCAGGGGGACGGGGGCGAAGATGGTGATCGGAATGGGGATGGGGTCTCCGACCCGGTCGAGACCTCCCTCGAGTGGGGCGTCCGTTCCCTCGGCAAGAAGGTCGAGGTGAATGCCGGGCGGAAGACCGAATCCTCGGCGGTTGCCGACGTCTTCCCGGCCTACGACGACGACGGCGGACTGCTGATCGTCCTCACCCCCGAGGGATAGACTCCTTCCGTGGGAGGCAGGAAGCGAAACCTCTTCGTCCTGCTCTTGGTGGTGGGACTCCTGATCGGCTCGGCACTGGTGGTCGTGAGCCGCCCGACCCAGCTCGGTCTCGACCTCCAGGGCGGAATTGAACTGACCCTTCAGGGTCGGCCCACGCCACAGGTCAAGGAGGTGACCAACGAGGCGATGGATCGCTCGGTCGACATCATCAGGTCGGGCTGCGACCGCCTGGGCGTCTCCGAGATCGAAATCTCGAGGCTCGGCAGGGACCAGATCTCCGTCGGTATCCCCGGGGCAAGCAGCCTCGGCAAGGCGACCGAATGCGCCACCCGGCCGGCGAAGCTCTCGTTCTACGACTGGGATAACAACCTGATCGGTCCGGCCGAGGCTGTCAATCCCCTCCTCGGGACACCCGACGAGACGGTCCTCAAGCAGCAGCGGGAGAAGTGGATCGCGGCCGGCAGGCCTCCGACGGAAGGCTTCAACCGAAACCTGATCAACGAAGGTGCCGAGCCGACGGTCTGGGATGCAGTCCAGTTGGCTGCGGAACAACCACGGGTCTCCGATACCGAGTGCGACGGGGTCTGTGCGACGGGGGACAAGTACTACCTGTTCACCGACGACAAGCAACATCGACTGCTCTCCGGACCGGTCAGCGACAAGGCTGACCTCTACTTTGATGCCCAGGGGAGGCCCCTGCCGAAGGGCGGGATCGTCAAGGAGGTCTCCCAGGGAACGATCGTGGTCGGGGAGCTTCCGATCGATCCGGCCACCGGGCGGGCAGTCGACGATCTCTCCCAGGAGGCCTATTTCGTGATCTCGGACGTCGCCGAGCTCTCGGGCAACGACATCAAGGACCCGGCCCAGGCAACCGATCCGGCGAGCAACCAGCCGAACGTCACCTTCGAGTTCACCGATAACGGTCGCGAGGCCTTCCAGGAGATAACCCGGCGAATCGCCCAGGAGGGCCAGGCCCGGGCCATAGGTCCGGTCGATGCCGCTACGGCCTCCCAGCTCTCCGGTCGATTCGCGATCGTCCTCGACAACCAGGTCGTATCCCGCCCGATCATCAACTTCCAGGAGAACCCCGACGGAATCGACGGAAGGACGGGGGCACAGATCTCGGGCTCTTTCGACATCGGAGAAGCCCAGGAACTGGCCGAGTACCTCCAGCGTGGGGCGCTGCCGATCGACCTCAAGCTGATCAGCCAGAGCCAGGTCTCGGCCAGCCTTGGCCAGGAAGCCCTGGACCAGGCGCAGTTGGCCTTGATGGTCGGCCTCAGCCTGGTGATCATCTTCCTGATCGCCTACTACCGGGTCCTCGGCGTGGTTGCATCGCTCGCGCTCCTCTCGTACGGGTTGATCTTCCTGGCACTGGTCAAGCTGATTCCGATCACTCTCACCCTTCCGGGCATCGCCGGCCTGGTCCTGACGATCGGTGTCGCAGCCGACTCGAACATCGTCATCTTCGAACGAATAAAGGAAGAGCTGCGCGCGGGAAGATCGATCACATCGGCCGTCAAGATCGGCTACCGGCGGGGGATCGGGACGATCATCGACGCCAACGTAATCGTCCTCCTGACCGCCTTCATCCTCTTCGTCCTGGCGACTTCGGGGATCAGGGGGTTCGCCTTCACCTTGGGGGTGGGAACGCTGGTCTCGCTGCTGACTGCTGTGGTCTTTACCCAGGCGCTCCTGGGCCTCCTTAGCAATACGAAGGCGTTCCGGTCGGGCCGCCTGCTCGGAAATATCGAGGGCAAGCAGAGATGGAACTTCGACTTCATGGGCCGGGCCAAGACCATGTTTGCCGTCTCGGCCGTGATCCTGGCCATCGGCGGTCTCGCTCTGGCTACCAAGGGCCTCAATTTCGGGATCGACTTCGAGTCCGGGACGCGGATCGAGGTGAGTCTAGATCGCCCGACCACTGCCGAGCAGCTGAGAGAGGTCGTGGCTCCGGCCGGACTCGGTGACGCGAAGATCCAGAAGGTCGATAACCCCGCGCTCGGCAGGGACGTCTACCAGATCAAGAGCGAAACCCTCGAGCCCGGAAAGCTCGTCGGGGTCGAGGAGCGGATTCGTGAAGACATAGGCCTCGGACCGGGAGGCTTCAGCAGCACGAGCGTCGGGCCAACCTTCGGCGAGTCGGTCGTCCGGAGTGCCGGCCTCGCCCTGCTCTTCTCCCTGCTGCTGATCGTCGGCTACATAGCCGTCAGGTTCGAGGCCAAGTACTCGATCCCGGTGATTATCGCGATCCTCCACGACATCCTGATCGCCCTCGGCATCTATGCGCTGCTCGGCTTCGAGGTGTCGAGCGCGACGGTTGCGGCCTTCCTGACCATCCTCGGTTACTCCCTCTACGACACGATCATCGTCTTCGACCGAATACGCGAGAACCAGCCGAAGATGCCCCGTGCGACCTTCTCCCAGATCGTCAACCGTTCGATGAACGAGGTTCTGACCCGCTCCCTGATCGCCGGTTTCTCGACCCTCGTGGGTGTTCTCGCCCTCCTCGTCTTCGGTGGCGAGACCCTCACCGCATTCGCGATAGCGATCCTGGTCGGAATCATCTCCGGGACCTATTCATCGCTGTTCATCGCCTCCCCGGTCCTCGCCCTCTGGAAGGATCGCGAGCCGCTCTACGAACGGCGTCGTCGCCAGCAGATCGAGACCCAGGGATACGTGCCGGCCTTTGCGACTGAACTCAAGGTCGCCAAGAGCGAGGACGAGGATGAAGAGGAAGCTCCGGCATCGAGCGGCCCGGCCGGTCAACCGGCGGGCAAGGGGGGCGGTGCCTGACCATGGCGATCGTCGTCTGGCTGATAGTCGGTGTCGCCCTTTGGCACCTCACCATCTTCGTCCCGGACCGCTTCTGGCAGGGAATCGTTGGAGCCCTGCTCGGGGCGATCGTCGGCGCGATGGTTACCGGGGCGCTGGTCCAGGTGCTGCTCGGAAGGAGCCTCGGCGATACCGACCTGATCACCTTCTTTGCCGCCATACCCGGGTTCCTGATTGGGGTTGCGGTCATCTACTGGATCGGCGCACGGTCTGAGCCACCGGCCCCGGAACCCGAGCCGGTAACCGAAGCGGAGGGCTAGGAGACGTTCCGCGCTGAGCCCTACCGGGTAGCCGATGCGGCCGATCTGGCCGACCAACTCGGCATCGAACTCCCGGTCGCGGCGACGCTCGTTCGGAGGGGACTCGGGGAGTTGTCTTCGGCCAAGGCGTTCCTCGAGGCGAACGAGCACCATCCCGCTTCGGCATTCCAGGGAATCGAAGCGATTGCCGAGGAGGTCCTCGGGGCCGTGGCGAACTCGACCCCGATCACGATCTACGGTGACTACGACGCCGATGGGGTCGCCGCGACGGCGATCCTCGTCGGGCTGATCAGGCAACTGGGGGGTACCTGTGACTGGTTCATCCCCGATCGGATCACCGAGGGCTACGGCCTGAACGGAGAGGCCCTCGAAGCGATCGCCGCGCGAGGAACCGGGCTGGTCATTACCGTGGATTGTGGCGTCTCCTCTCCGGCCGAGGCCGACCTCGCGAAGGCCCTGGGGATGAAGATCGTGATCACCGATCACCATCAGTTCGGTGAGGTGATCCCGGACTGCCCGGTCCTTCATCCGGTGCTCAGTGGCTACCCGTTCGAGTGGCTTTCGGGTGCGGGAGTCGCTTCGAAGCTCGCCTCCGAGATCCGGAGGCTCTCGGGAGGCGGCGGGAGCGACGAGGACGACCTCGATCTGGTCGCCCTCTCGACCGTGGCCGACGTGATGCCCCTGACGGGGGAGAATCGCCGGCTGGTCCGCCAGGGCCTCAACGTGATCAGGCGGGCCAAGCGGATCGGGATGCGAGCCCTGTTGGAGGAGGCACGGGTCGAGCCGGCAACCGTGGACGCGACGGACCTCGGTTTCCGAATCGGTCCGAGGATCAACGCGGTAGGGCGGATGTACAGGGCTGATGCCGGGGTCGAGCTGTTCCTGAGTGAGGACCGGGAACGAGCGACGGAAATCGCCGGGGAGCTATCGGCGGCAAACTCGGAAAGGCGACGGGTGCAGCAGGAGGTCGAAGTCGAGGCCCGCCGGGCCCTGGCCGAGCTCGCTCCAGACCGGTCGGCGATCGTCGTAGCCGGGGAAGGCTGGCATTCAGGGGTGGTCGGCATAGTCGCCTCACACCTGGCCAGGGATGAGGGGATGCCGGCGGTCGTTCTCTCGCTCGAGGGAGAAACCGCGAAGGGCTCCGCGAGGAGTATTCCCGGGGTCGACCTTCACGCAGCGATTGCCGAGAACGGGGACCTGCTCGAAACGTTCGGTGGACACGCGGCCGCGGCGGGCCTGACGATATCCGCCGACCGGATCGAGGAGTTCCGTGCCGGTCTCGATCGGTCGATCCGGTCAGCTACGGGCGGTGGACGGCAGGAGGCAGGCCAGGCAGTCGATGCCTTCATTGGCGGCCAGGAGATCGGGGCGACCCTCGCGACTCAGGTCTCCGAACTCGGGCCGTATGGCGCCGGGAACCCGACCCCCTCGCTGCTGGTCCCGTCGGCCGCGATCGAGGACCCGGTGGAGATGGGTGAGGGCCGCCACATGCGGTTCAGCCTCGTCTCCGGCGGGCATCGGGCGAGAGCCGTCTGGTTCGGGACCGCGAAACCTCCGGGGGAGTCCGGAGACAGCTTCGACATCCTCGGGGAGCTTTCACTGAACCACTGGAACGGCTCGGTCGAGCCCCGGTTCAGGGTCATCGAAGCACGGCCGAGGCCCGGGGAAGCGGCCGAGCCCCTCGAGTCGGCGGGCAGCGAAGAGTGGTGGGAGAGGTTTGACCGCGCCATCGAGGGTGGGGCAGACAGGGAACCGGTAACCGGGGCTCCGCCCTCGCCGAGGATGATCGAGCACCGTAATTCTTCGGAGGCGGTTCTGGCCGAGGTCGTCTCGTCGGGGGAGAGCCTCCTGGTCGTGACTGCCGAGGCATACCGGCGGTGGACGGGCCTCGGTGGCAAGGCGGTTGGGCGGTTCGCCCCCGATGGGCCGGTAATCCCGAACGCAGCCTGGTTCGGCTCACCGATTGCCCAGCTTGGCAGCCTCGGACCCGAGCTCTCCCTGGTGGACTACGAAACTCTCGGGCGGGTCGAGGGATTGGATGGCCAGTTCGAAAATGTCCTCTTGTTCGACCCACCGGCGTCCGAGCTCGAGCTGGCCCGTGCCGTGGCCCTAGGGGACCTGATCCACCGGCCGTATGACCTGCCGGCCAGATCGTTCGCTTTGGCCGCAGCGGCGGAACGCCACGATCCCGTTCCAGCCCTCAGGGAGATCTTCAGGGTCCTTACTGAACGGGGCCCTCTCGGGGATGAAGCCCTCCGCCAACTCCTGTCCGGCAGTGTCGAGGCCCCGCGCTCTCCGGAGCGGGCAGCGATGCTCGTTCGAGTGATGGAGCAGACAGGAATCGGCCTCCGAGAAGGAACCGGGGCCGTACGGGAGTTCGGGGCCGTATCCTCGGGGGAGGTAGACCTGACCCTTTCGGACGAGTTCCGACGCCAGGCCGAGATACACAGGGAGCAGATCGAATTTCTCAGACGGTAGGCAAGATCGAGGAGCGGACCGAGGTACTCGACCCGGAGGAGCGGGCCCTGCTCGAGGACATGCTCCAGCTGACCGAAGTCGGGCCGTATGCCGACGGACGCCAGGAGGTCGACCGGAAGGCCGTCACCTCGGCCTTCGAATTCGCCGCCCACCACCACGCCTCCCAGAAACGACTGTCGGGTGATCAGTTCATCACCCACCCAGTCGGAGTGGCGAAGATATGCCTGGAGCTCGGCCTCGACACCGAGACGATCTCGGCCGCCCTCCTCCATGACACCGTCGAAGACACTTCGGCGACCGTTGCCGAGGTCGAACAGCGCTTTGGCCCCCGCGTCTCGGGACTTGTAGATGGGGTGACGAAGCTGACCGAGGTCAGCTTCGAGAGCCGTGACGAACGCCAGGCCGAGAACTACCGGAAGATGATGGTCGCGATGGCCTCGGACATCCGGGTCATCCTGATCAAGCTGGCCGACCGCCTCCACAACATGAGGACTCTTTCCGCCCTCGCCAAGCAGAAGCGGGTCGCCAAGGCCACGGAGACCCTGGAGATCTACGCTCCGCTGGCTCACAGGCTCGGGATCCACAAGATCAAGTGGGAGCTCGAAGACCTCGCCTTCGCAACCCTCCATCCGCGCAAGTACGCCGAGATCAAGCAGCTGGTCGGGCGCCAGCGTGCCGAGCGAGAGGAGATGGTCGAGCGGGCCCGGAAGGCGCGGACCGACGAGCTGGCAGCCCAGGGGATCGAGGCCTCGATCTCGGGTCGCCCCAAGCACTTCTATTCGATCTACCGGAAGATGACGCGGAAGGACCGGGAGTTCAACGAGATATTCGACCTGACCGCCCTGCGGGTGATCGTCGACTCGAAGAAGGACTGCTACGCGGCGATCGGGGTGCTTCACGACGTCTGGACAGCCCTCCCCGGGCGGTACAAGGACTACATCTCGACGCCGAAGGCGAATGGTTATCGCGCACTCCATACGACGGTGGCCGGCCCCGAGGGGAAGCCACTGGAGATCCAGATCCGAACCGAGCGAATGCACCGGGAGGCCGAATTCGGGGTGGCCGCCCACATCTCCTACAAGGAGAAGCCGGCCGGACGCCGGGTCGGGGATTCGATGCCGTGGCTGGAGGAGTTGGTGGAGGACGCCGGCACGAAGGACCCGGCCGAGTTCCTCGAAACGCTCAAGGTCGACCTGTTCGAGGACGAGGTCTACGTCTTCACACCGAAGGGAGAGGTCAAGAACCTCGCCGCCGGGGCGACCCCGCTCGACTTCGCCTATTCGATCCACACCGACGTCGGACACCGCTGCAACGGGGCAAAGGTGAACGGGCGAATCGTCCCCCTCCACTACCAGCTGAGCTCCGGCGACATCGTCGAGGTCCTCACCACCCGCCAGGGCCGGGGGCCATCGCGCGACTGGCTGTCGCTGGTCACCACCAGCAGGGCCAG
>JBJTBP010000003.1:0-3930 GCA_046091385.1 Solirubrobacterales bacterium
CCCTCGATCCATCGGCGATCCCAGCCCGATCCGAGCCGACCGGTCGGCCTCCGGACCGCCGTCCTCCCCCCTCCCTGCCCGGACCTGGCGATGAACGCGATGTCTGAGGAGGAGACCGACCGGAGGATCGAGATGCTGATCTCGGACTTCGGAGGGGTACTCACCTCACCCCTCGTTCAGTCTTTCGCCGCAGTCCAGGACGATGCGGGCGTCCCCCCCGACAGCCTCGGACAGGCCCTGGCAACCTTGACCGAATCGGAGGGCAAGAACCCGCTCTTTGAGCTGGAGTGCGGCCGGATGGCCGAGTCGGAGTTCATGGCGATGATGTCCCGGCAGCTCTCGGAAGACCTGGGGCGGGAGGTCGAGTTCCGCGACCTCGGGGAGCGCTTCTTCGAGGCGCTCCACCCGAACGAAGGGATGATCGACCTGATCCGCGAGGTGCGACGGAACGGGATCCGCGCCGCCCTCCTGACCAACAACGTCCGCGAGTGGGAGCCGCTCTGGCGCTCGATGCTTCCGATCGACGAACTCTTCGAGACCGTTGTCGATTCAGCCTTCGTCGGCTGTCGGAAACCCGACCCGAGGATCTACGAGCTGACCCTCGAGAGGGTCGAGCTCCCGCCCGAGGCCTGCCTTTTCGTCGACGACATGGAGGTCAACTGCAAGGCAGCAAGGGAGCTTGGGATGCGGGCGGTCCACTTCCGCGAAACGGCCCAGGCGCGGGCCGAGGTCCACAGGCTGCTGGAGCTCGACGCCACAACAGGCGAAACCGTCTGAGCGATTCGAACTACCGGCTCAGTTCTCGGAGCCGATCCGGTCCCAGACGTAGAGGTCGAGGGCCTGCTCGGCCAGTTCCATCAGCCGCTCGGAGGAGAGTCCGCCGACCACCGTCTCGAGGGCCAGGTCCTCGGTAATCCCGTCCTCGACCGCGTCCTCGCCCCTGAATCCCGCCGCCAGCTTCAGCGCCTCCCGACGATGCTCGCCGAGCGACTCGAAGGCCCCCATCAGGAAGTCCCGGCTGGGCACCGGGTGCCCCACCTCCATCGAGCTGTGCCAGGCCGCGAGGAGCGAAAGGTCATCCTGGTCGAGTTCGGCGAGGGCGCGGGCGTACTGGTCGCGGAGTTCGTCCTCCGGGATCTCGTCAACCCAGGCCCTGAGCGCTTCGCCGAGGAGCTGCCGACGGGCTTCCCTGCCGACGGACTCGGAGACGACATGGATCGCGTCGGCTGGATCGACGAAACAGAGGGGCATCGTCAATGGCCTTCCGTGCTTTGAACGAGGGGCAGGATGACGATCCCGAAGATAGACCGCGCGGTGGACGAAAAAGGCGCCCCGATCGCTCCCCTTGTCAGTTCCGGGGCGTTTCCCACGACAGTAATGTCGTCTAATGCCCCTGCACCTGATCAGCGGTCTTCCCAATACCGGCAGGACCGAGAAGCTCAGGGAGGAATTCGAGGCGGCGGCCAGGGCAGGCCGGAACCCGATCCTGCTGGTCCCCTCGGTCGACGACGTGTTCGCCTGGGAGCGGCGCCTGACCCAGGCCGGGGACGACGGTCCGACCGAGCGGGCGAGCGCGCTCGAAGCACCGGCCGGGGGCTTCGCCGGAGGCGTGGTGATGCACTTCAACGACCTCTGCCGGGAGATCGTCCGGGGAGCCGACGGAAGCGAACCCAGGATTGCCGGTGAGATGCGAAGACGCCTCGCGCTGGAGCGGGCAGTCGAAAGACTCGCCGGCCAACCGGATGGCCCCGCAGCGAGGATCGAGGGCAGGGTCACTACCCAGCCGGGGGTGGTGGATGCCGCCCTCGAATTGGTCGACGAGTACCGGGCCGAGCGGATCGAGATGGGCGACCCCTACCGGTCGACCGGCGGGTCGACCGAGGGCGAGGGGGTCGAGGCCGCGACGATCGAGGAAATCCGGCGCGGCAAAGAGCCCCTCGTCACCGCGTTCGAACGCGACCTCGCAGCTGAAGGCCTGACCGACCTGCCGAAGACCGCCGAGCGGGCGCTCGAGACCGTGGTCGAACTGTTCAGGGAGGAGGCCGACTGGCGGGAGCGGCCGGTCTTCGTGGCCGGGTTCGACGACATGACCGGCCAGCAGCTGGAACTGCTGCGCAAGCTTTCGAACGACGCAGGGGTCGACGTGAGGATGGCGGTCACCTGGGCTACCGATCCCGGGCGGGGATTCCTGACCGACCGCTTGCGGAGCAGGCTCACTGACCGGGTCGGGATCGAGTCCGAAGACCCCTTCAGGGCCGAAACGGACGGGGACTCTCCCGCCCTCGCCCTCGCTGGGCTGGCCGACGCACTGATCGGCGCCGGCGAACGCCCCCCGCTCGAAGGGAATCCACCGGTCACCCTGATCAGGTCCGCGGGAGAGCGGAGGGAGGCGGACGCGATCGCTGCCGAGATTGCCCGCCTGCTGGCCGACCGGGACCGGGAGGTGCTTCCGGATCAGATCGCTGTGGCCCATCTCGACCCGGGATCCTCCGGTCGGCTGCTCGAGGGGATCCTTCGCCGGTACGGCATCCCGGCCACCCTCGAGACCGAGACCGGTGCGCTGGAGACCACGGTGGGAGCGAGCCTCGCCGCACTTCTCCGGGCTGCCGGTCCGGATGGAATGGCAGAAGACCTGATTCTCTGGCTCCGCGGGCCACTCGGGCCGGAGCGGACGGAGGTCGATCGAATCGAGGCCGAGTGGCGTCGCGACGGAATAGGGAGCGCTGCCGAAGCGCTGGACAGGGTGGACGAACAGGTCAAGGGCGAGTGGGGCTCGCTGTTCGAAGAAGGTGGCAACCGGGGAAGTGCGGCCCTCGAGGTGACGGCAACCCTCGCGAGGGAGGCAGGCCGCCGGATACTCGAGAGCTCGATCCAGGGGCCCGAGGGCATTCGCAGGCCGAAACCGGAACTCGAGCTCGAGGTTCGGATGGCCGAGACCCTGGCCGAAGCCGCAAATGACCTGGCCGTCTCCGATACCGGGGGCCGGAGCGGAGCAGCGCTGATGCTGGAGGCGATCCGGAGGGGCGACGTCTCCGTCTGGACCGTTCCCACCCAGGGAACGGTGCGGTTCACCGGGCTATGGGCGATGCGGGCCAAAAGGGTCAGGTTCCTGTTCGTGGCCGGACTCCAGGAGGGCGGCACGAGAGACCTGAGCCGGGCCGGGCCGTTCCTCTCCACCGCCGAGCGCCGGGGTCTGGAGATGCTGGAGAGGGTCGATCCCGAGGTCCAGGCGCGCTACCTGCTCTTCTCCTGCCTGAACGTGCCGACCGAGGGACTCTGGCTCTCCTGCACGATCAGCGATGACAGCGGCAAGTCGACTGCCCCCTCCCCACTGCTGACAGAGATTGAGGCGCTCTGCCCGGAGCCTCTGTCACTGATCGAGCGGAACGGTTCGGCGGTCTCTTTCCCTGTCGACCGGGCGCCGACCGCGGCCGAGCTGGCGCGGTCGCTGGCCGTCAGCTCGGGTTCGGTCGCGGGCCTCGCCCTCGATGCCGGTGTGGCAGATGCCGTCCGGTCGAGTCTCGAGCGGGCCGGGCACCTGGCCGAGCGGAGTCGAACCTTCGGTCGGTTCGAGGATCCCGAGGTCCTGGCCGAGCTGGCGGGGGCCGAGAGCTTCTCCCCCTCGGAGATCGAGGCCTGGCTGGCCTGCCCCTGGACCTGGCTCATCGAGCGCCGAATTCGTCCGAGCCGCTTCACCCCCAACGAGGAGTACCTCGCGGCCGGGGATCTCGTCCACCGGGTGCTCGAGGCGATTTACGCCGGGCATCCGGGTGAGCGGCCCGAGCCCGACACGGTGGCCGACTGGGTGGCGGAAGTGCCGGGAGTCTTCGAGTCGGGCCACGTCGAGGACGCGGCCAACCCCCCCACGGGAGACGCCCCCGCCGCGATGCGCCGCCCGCAGTAACTCCACCCGGGCGTGGGGGGGCGGCT
>JBJTBP010000004.1:0-27689 GCA_046091385.1 Solirubrobacterales bacterium
GACGCCGATGACGCCGAGGTACAGGCCGTGGTCACGGGAGCCGAGGAGGGCTTCGAGGAACCGGTACCTGAGCTCCCAGAGGAAGAGACCGCCGAGGAAGACGGGGCAGAGGGGGAGGCCTCGATCGGGGAAGAGACTGCAGTTGGGGTGTCAGAGGACACCGATGACGAAGGTGAAGAAAAGGCCGGGGAAGATCCCGGGGAAACGACCGGCGAAATGCCGGAAGAGGAGGTAGAAGTGGACGAGGAAGCAACAGAAGGCGCGGCCGAAGAAGAAGTCGTCGTCGCCGAGGACGCAGAGGGCGACGTGGTTGCCGAGGATGCAGAGGGCGACGTGGTTGTCGAGGACGCAGAGGGCGACGTGGGTGCCGAGGATGCAGAGGGCGACGTGGTTGTCGAGGATGGAGGAAGTCCGGAGGAGTGAGCCGGAAGCGGGTCTACGAGATTGCCAAGGCCGAGGGGGTCACCAGCAAGGAGCTGATCGCTGCCCTCGATGCCGCCGGCACCGAGGTGAAGGCGGCAGCGTCGAGCGTCGAGGAGTCTGTAGCCCTCGACGCTCTGGCGAAGGCCGGTTCGTCCGGATCGTCCGGACCGAAGGGGCAATCGAAGAAGGAAGGGGCGGCCAAGGCCGCACCCAAGGCGGCTGAGGGCTCCAAGTCCAAGTCGTCCAGGCCTGTCAAGCCGGGGGCTGGACCCGCGCCCCCGGCCGACGGCCAGGCCGGATCCTCGGCCGGCGGGAAGAAGCGCCGAAGGGTCGTCATCGACTCAAATGCTTCGAGGCGCGACCAGGGAGGGCCCCCGCCGCCCCAGCGGCCCCCACGACGCAGGGGTGGTCGCCGTCGGAAGCCGGTGCTCGAGGAGCCGTCTCCGATTGAAAAAGAACCTGAGGCCCCGCAGGCCACCAGGATCAACTCGGGTGTGACCGTCCGCGAGCTGGCCGAACTGCTCGACCTGAGCTCGGCCGACCTGATCAAGAAATTGATGACGATGGGGGAGATGGCGACCCTCACTCAGACCCTGACCGACGAGTCGGTCCAGGCGATCGCAGACGAATACGAACGAAAGATCGAAATCGTCTCTGCTGCGGAGGAGGAACCCGAGGTTCCGGAATTCGATGACTCTGCCGATTCGCTCGAGGATCGGCCGCCGGTGGTGACGATCATGGGGCACGTCGACCACGGCAAGACCTCACTCCTCGACGCGATCAGGCAGACCGAGGTTGCGGCTGGGGAGGCCGGGGGGATAACCCAGCACATCGCCGCCTACCAGGTCCATCACAACGGTGACACGATCACCTTCCTCGACACTCCGGGACACGAGGCCTTCACGGCGATGCGGGCGAGGGGCGCCCAGGTGACCGATGTGGCGGTGATCGTGGTTGCGGCCGACGACGGGGTGATGCCCCAGACCCGCGAGGCGATCGACCATGCCAGGGCGGCGGAGGTTCCGATGCTGATCGCGGTCAACAAGGTGGACCTCGAGGGAGCACAGCCCGACCGGATCCGGAATGACCTGGCCTCGGAGGGCCTCAACCCCGAGGACTGGGGAGGGGACACCGTCTACTGCGATGTCTCGGCCAAGACCGGTCAGGGTCTCGACAACCTCCTCGACATGATCATTCTGGTCACGGAGCTCGAGGAGCTCTCGGCCAACCCCGATGCGCCTGCATCCGGCACCGTGGTCGAGTCCCAGCTCGATCCAGGGCGAGGGCCGGTTGTCACGGTGCTGGTCCAGAGGGGCACACTCACGGTCGGTGACTCGGTGGTGGCCGGTCCGGTCTGGGGCAAGGTCCGTGCGATGCACGACTACACGGGGGCCGACGTCTCGGAGGCCGTCCCGGGAATGCCGGTCGAGGTGCTCGGCTTCGACGGTGTCTGCGAGGCCGGGGAGTTCGTGCAGGCCGTTGCGAACGATCGCGAGGCCCGCCAGGTGGCCGGGGAGAAGCAGAACCGGCTGAAGGCCGAGGCAATAGCCCGGCGTCAGGCAAGGAAGGTAACCCTCGACGAGATCTTCGCCAAGGCCCAGGCGGGCGAGCTCAAGGAACTGAACGTCGTCCTGAAGAGCGATGTCGCGGGTTCGCTCGAGGCACTCCAGGACGAAATCGCAAAGGTTCCCCAGGAGCAGGTTGCGATCAACGTCATCCACGCCCAGACCGGAGGGATCAACGAGTCCGACGTGATGCTCGCCGCAGCCTCGGGTGCCGTGATCATCGGATTCAACGTTCGGCCGCTCAGCGACGCACGCAAGGCGGCACAGGCCGAGGGTGTCGACGTCAGGACCTATTCCGTTATCTACAAGGTCACCGAGGATCTCCGGGCAGCGATGGAGGGCATGCTCGACACGGTCGAGGTCGAGGAAGCCCTCGGCGAGGCTGAGGTCAAGGAGGTCTTCAAGGCCTCGAAGGTCGGTCGGATCGCCGGCTGCCAGGTGACTGAGGGCGCGGTGACCCGCGAGGCCGAGGTGAGGCTGGTCCGGGAGGGAACCGTGATCTGGACCGGTCGGCTCGGTTCACTGAGGAGGTTCAAGGATGCAGTCGACCGGGTCGAGGAAGGTCAGGAATGCGGGATCGTCCTGGAGGACTACCAGGACGTCAAGGTCGGGGACGTACTCGAATTCTTCTCGACTCGCGAAGTCGAACAGATACTCGCCTAAGGGGGTTTCAATGGCCGTCCCGCGGATGCGCCGGGTCAACGAGGTGCTTCGGGAGGTGCTCGGCGAGGAGGTCAAGGAGCTTGCCGATCCCGGACTCGAGCCCGTGACGATCACCGAAGTCGACACCAGTCCGGATCTTCGCCACGCCCGGGTCTACTTCACCGTCCTCGGCGGCTCGGAGGAACGGGAGGGGGCCCAGGAGGCGCTCGACCGGGCGCACGGCACCCTCCAGGCGGCGATCGCCTCGGAAACCCGACTCAAGCGGACCCCGACACTCCGGTTCGAGTACGACGAGGCAGTCGAGACCGGGCTCAGGATCGCCCACCTGCTGGACGAGGAAGGTCACGGCCCCAAATGAGCGGACAGGGAGCCGGAGAAGGCCAGGGGAGTGCGAGGGGTTCTCTCGAGGATGTGGTCGAGGTGATCAATGCGAACGAGAAGTTCCTGCTGACGACCCATGAGGGTCCCGATGGCGATGCACTCGGCTCCCTTCTCGGTATGCACGAGTTGCTCGGTTATCTCGGCAAGGACTCGGTGATGTTCCTCGCCGCCAAGGAGTTCCCGCTCCCTTCCGAGTACCGGCACATCCCCCTGGAGAACGTCTTCCATGAGGCTCCGGCCGATCTTGGCGACCGGGTCGTCGTCTTTCTGGACTGTGGAAACGCCGAGCGGATGCCGGTCGACTTCCTGCTCGAGGACGGAGTCGGGGTAGTCAACCTCGACCACCACCACGACAACACCGATTTCGGGGACACCTTCTTCGTCGATCCAGGTGCCTCGAGTACCGCCGAGATCGTCTACCGGCTTGCCCGGGAGCTCGACGTCACCGTGACACCCCTGATCGCCACTGCGCTCTACATCGGAGTCGTCACAGATACAGGCAAGTTCATGTACGAGTCGACCTCGCCGGAAACCCATGAGGTGGCTGCCGAGCTGCTCAGGGCGGGAGTCGACGTCGATGACGTCAACTCGCGGGTCTACGAAAGCCTCCCGCTCGAGAAACTGGCACTGCTGGGTCGGGCACTCGAAAAGATCAGGCTGGACTGCGACGGCCGGCTCGTTACGACCCACATCACCTCGACCGACTACGAGGAAACAGGCTCGGGGGAAGAGATGACTGAGGGGATCGTCGATCACCTGAGGTCGATCGAGGGCGTCGAGGTGGCGGCAGTGATCAGGGATCAGTTGGCTACCGACGGCTCCAGCCGGCGGATAAGCCTGCGGGCTGCCAAGCCGGGAGTCGACGTGTCCCGAATCGCCCGCGGGTTTGGCGGCGGTGGCCATGTGAAGGCGGCCGGCTGCTCCTCGGAGCTCGGGTATGAGGAGATCATCACCCGGATCTGTGAAGAACTCGGTGGCAGGAGTTAGTCCGGACGAGATTCCGACCCCCGGGGGTGAGGCGGGGATCCTCCTCTGGGATAAACCGGCTGGGATCACCTCCCACGACCTGGTCGAGGAAGTGAGGAAGCAGACCGGCCTAAAGGCAGGTCACGCAGGCACGCTCGATCCATTCGCAACGGGCCTGATGGTGATCCTCCTCGGACGCGCCACCAGACTCCAGCAGTACCTGGTTGGGCTCCCCAAGCGGTACCGCGCCGTTGCGAGGCTGGGTTGGACATCCGATACCGGCGACCCCGACGGGAATCTCGAGGAAACCGGAAGGATTCCCGCCAACCTGGCGATACCTACAGGTAGCCGGGAGCAGATGGTTCCGATGACCTCGGCCGTCAGGGTCGAAGGGGAACGGCTCTACCGAAAGGCCAGGCGCGGCGAGGTCCTCGATCAGCGCCCGACCAGGATGGTCACGGTCCAGCGCGCCGACTTGCTGGAGACCGAGCTGGATTCGACGGGCACACCCACCAGGGCGTCGTTCGACTTGGAGGTGAGCTCCGGGACCTACGTTCGGGAATTGATTTCCGGCCTGGGGGACGTTTACTGCGAGGAACTCAGGCGAACGGCGATCGGGGAGCTGGAGATCGATCGTGCCGGGGAGCTGATCGATCTGGTGGAGGCACTCTCCTTCATGCGGAGGGTTGACCTCGACCGGGCGCAGGCCGAGGCGGTCGGCCACGGAGTAGCGATTTCGGTCGGGGGGTCGGTCCCGGAAGGTGAAGAAGTGGTTCTGGTCGAGGCAGGCGAGGTGGTCTCGGTAGGCAGGGAGACGGCGGGAGAGATACGGCCGGAAATCGTAATTCGGCCCGCTTCGGGATAGTTAGGTAGATGCCCGGGGAAATCGTCACCGTGGACCTGGATCAGATCGAACCGCGCGATCGATCCGTTGCGATCGGGACCTTCGACGGGGTGCATCTCGGCCACCGCGACGTGATCGAGGGGTTCGAGACCGTCCTCACCTTCGAGCCCCATCCTCTTGAAGTCCTGAAACCCGAGGCGGCCCCTAAGCTGCTGATGCCCTTCGAGGTCAAGCGGGACGTGCTCGAGGGGACAGGGGTAAGGGAGATCGTGGTGATTCCGTTCGACCGTGATTTTACCCAGACGACGCCGGAGGAGTTCATCGAGAGGATCCTGGTCGAACGGCTCGGGGCGAAATCGGTCTCGGTCGGACAGAACTTCCGCTTCGGCGCCAGGGCCGCCGGAACCCCGGAGATGCTCGCCGAAAGGGAGGAGTTCGAAACCCGGGTGGTGCCCCTGGTCGAGGTGGATGGGGAGACCGTCTCCTCGACGAGGATCCGGGCGCTCGTTGCCTCGGGCGAGATGGGTGCCGCGATGGACTGCCTGGGTTCGCCATTCATGATGCAGGGCACAGTCGTCGAGGGAGACGGTCGGGGAAGGGAGCTCGGCTTCCCGACCGCAAACCTCGTGCCCGACGCCCGCCTCGCGACTCCGGGTCACGGGGTCTACGCCGCTTTTGCCGATGGCAGGCCTGCAGCGGTCAATGTCGGGGTTCGGCCGACCTTCGACTCCGGCCGCGGCGTTTTGGTCGAAGCCCACCTGATCGATGTCGATGAAGACCTCTACGGCAAGGAACTCCGGGTCGCCTTCGTCGAGCGGCTGCGCGGGGAGAGGGTCTACCCCGGAGCCGAGGAGCTGATCGACCAGATGAAGATCGACGTCGAGGATGCCCGAAGGGTCTGTGGTAGCTTCCAGCGCCCGTCCGGAGCCTGATCGCTCCCGCCGAAAAATGACCCTCACCAGCGAAGAGAAATCCAAACTGATCGAGAAGTACGGCCGTTCGGCCGGCGATACCGGATCGACTGAGGTCCAGATCGCGCTCCTCACGGAGCGGATAAACGACCTCACCGGGCACCTCAAGGACCACGCCAAGGACCACCATTCCCGGAGGGGCCTCCTGATGATGGTCGGCAAGCGGCGTCGCCTGCTCCGCTATCTCGAACGCAAGGACCTCGACCGTTACCGCGAGCTGGTTGCAGATCTCGGTCTTAGGCATTGATCGAGGTCGGCGAAAAGGCCCCGGACTTCACCCTGCCGGACCACGAGGGCAAAGAGGTCTCCCTGTCCGACTTCGCCGGTCGACGGGTACTCCTGGTCTTCTACCCCCTCGATTTCAGCCCGGTCTGCACCGACCAGCTGTCGGCTTACCAGGCAATCGGGCCGGACCTGGACGGGGCCGGCGTCGAAATGGTCGGGATAAGCGTCGACTCGGCCTTTGCCCACGCGGCCTTCAGGGAGAAACTGGGAATCGACACCGTGCTCCTCGCCGACTTCGAACCAAAGGGGGAGGTTGCCTCCGCCTACGGGACTTACCTCGATGGAGCGGGCCTCTCGAACCGCTGCCTGGTCCTGATCGACGGCGACGGAACGGTCGAATGGGTGCACGAGTCGGATTCCCCGGCGGACATCCCCCCGACCTCCGTGATTCTCGAGGCGATCTGATCGCAATCCCCCGCACCGGGGGAGCGCCGACCCTCGTTCAATCCCGGTCCGTGTAGTCTGTTTCGGGACGAGGAACGAAAGTTCAGAAGACAAGAGGCCGCCATCCGGGCGGTCGGGATGGAAAAAGAAACATGAGCATGTTTGATGTGACGCACGTCTCCGTGCGCGTCGGTGATGGGGAAATCTCCTTCGAGACCGGCAAGCTGGCAAAGCAGGCAAGCGGAGCTGTAGTCGTTCGGTCCGGTGAGACCGCCGTACTTTGCACTGCAACCAAGGGGGCCCTCAAGGACTTCGACTTCCTGCCCCTGACGGTCGATGTCGAGGAGCGTTTCTACGCCGCGGGAAAGATCCCGGGTTCGTTCTTCAGGCGAGAGGCGAGGGCCGGCGAGAAGGCCACCCTCACGGCAAGGATGATCGACCGCCCCTTGCGACCCCTCTTCCCCAAGGGCTGGCACTACGAGACCCAGCTAGTTGCGATGCCGCTGTCGGTCGACGGTGAGCATCCGTACGACATCCTCGCGATGAACGGCGCATCAGCGGCGCTGGCCGTCTCTGACATACCGGTCGGCGATCACGTCGGTGCAGTGAGGATCGGCAAGCTGGAAGGTGACTTTGTGGTCAACCCGGCCGAGGAGGATCATGCGGCCCTCGATCTCGACCTGATCGTCGCCGGCACCAAGGACGCGATCCTGATGGTCGAGGCCGGTGCGAACGGAGTTACAGAGGCCGAGATCCTCGACGCGCTGGACATCGCCCACGGCGAGATCAAGAAGATCGTCGAGACGATCGAGGATCTTCGCCAGAAGGCGGGCAAGGAGAAGATCGAGGTGGAGGCTCCCCAGCTCGACGAGAGCCTCGTCGCCAAGGTCCGGGATGGTTGGGGTTCCAAGATCGCCGATGCGGCGATGATCGAAGGAAAGCTCGAGCGCCAGGATGCCCTGGCCGAGGTAAAGGACGAGGTCGTCGCCGAACTGGCACCGCCGGGTGATGACGGCGAGCCCGATCCGGATCAGTTGGCGGAGGTCAAGGCCGTTTTCGGCTCGGTCGAGAAGGAGATCATCCGTCGCTCGATCGCCGTGGACAAGCGTCGGCCTGACGGTCGCGCCCAGGACGAGATTCGTCCGATCGAGTGTGAGGTCGACATCTCACCGATGGTCCACGGGTCTGCGCTCTTCACCAGGGGCGAAACCCAGATTCTCGGCAACGTGACTCTGGGGACGACCCGCATGGACATGCGGGTGGATGGCCTCGGCCTGGAGACCTCCAAGACCTTCTGGCACCACTACAACTTCCCGCCGTTCTCGGTGGGTGAGGCCGGCTTCATGCGCGGCCCGAAGCGGCGTGACATCGGTCACGGGGCACTCGCCGAGCGGGCGATCGTGCCGTCGATCCCGGACCAGGAAGAGTTCCCGTACGTGATCCGGGCCGTCTCCGAGACGCTCGAGTCGAACGGCTCTTCGTCGATGGGCTCGGTCTGCGCTTCCTCGATGGCCCTGCAGGCTGCAGGGGTCCCGGTATCGGCCCCGGTCGCAGGTGTGGCGATGGGACTGATCAAGGAAGGCGACGATTACATCGTCCTGACCGACATCGCTGGTGTCGAAGACCACCTGGGCGACATGGACTTCAAGGTGGCCGGCACGGCAGATGGGATCAACGCCCTCCAGATGGACATCAAGATCACTGGAGTCAACTTCGACATCCTTCGGGACGCGCTGGAGCAGGCACGTCAGGGTCGACTGTTCATCCTCGGCAAGATGGCCGAGGCGATCGATGGGCCGAGGGAGCAGCTCTCGCCCCAGGCACCGAGGATCGAGTCGATCCAGATCGACCAGGAGAAGATTGGGGCGGTCATCGGCAAGGGCGGCGAGACGATCAGGTCGCTCTGCGAGGAGTTCGAGGCAGAGATCGACGTCGAGGACGACGGCACGATCCGGATTTACGCCCCAACTGGAACCCAGGTCGAGGAGGCCGTGGCGAGAATCGAGTCAATGACCAAGGAGGCCGAGATCGGAGACCGCTACCCGTCCGCCAAGGTGGTCAAGACGACGACCTTCGGCGCCTTCGTCGAGCTGACCAAGGGCACGGACGGTCTACTCCACATTTCGAACGTCAAGCCCGGCGGAAGGGTGGAGACTGTCGAGGACGTACTCGAGTCGGGTCAGGAGATCGACGTCACGGTGGCTGAGGTCGACCGGGAACGCGGTCGGATCGGACTTCGCCTTACTGACGACCCCGCGATCCAGGGCAAGAGCCCCGAGGAAATCGCCGAGCTCTCGAAGAACGGCGGAGGCGGGGGGAGACCTCCGAGGGAAGGCGGCCGCCGTCGCCGCGAGCGGGGAGAGCGGGACCGCAGGCGTTAGATGTCTGAAGTAGCCCGCCTGAGCGAGACTCCGGCCGGCATCAGGGTGGTCACCGAGACCGTCCCCGACATGCGCTCCGTTGCTCTGGGGTTCTGGGTGAGGACGGGATCCCGTGACGAGTCGGAGTCGGAGGCCGGGGTTTCCCACTTCCTCGAACACCTGCTCTTCAAGGGGACCCCCGAGCTGTCGGCTGTAGAGATCTCCGAGCTCCTGGACGGGATCGGCGCCCAGTTCAACGCCTTCACCAGCAAGGAGGCGACCCATCTCTACGCGCGGTTTCTCGACCGCCACCTAGACCGGGCCTTCGAAGTGCTTGGAGACATGTTTCTGACGCCGACGCTCGCCGAGATCGACTCCGAGCGCCAGGTCGTGATCGAGGAGATCGCGATGTATGGCGACGATCCGGACTCGATCGCCCACGACCTGATCGCCGAGGCAGTTTTCGGCAACACCCCTTTGGGAAGGCCGATCATCGGAACTGCTGAGGTGATCGGATCGATCTCAAAGGAGCGGATCCGGGACTACCACGACGCCCGCTACAGAGGGTCGACAATCGTGATCTCGGCAGCCGGCAACGTCGACCACGACCAGCTGGTGGCTCTGGGATCCAGGCTCGCACCCGAGTCCGGGAACACGATTGAGCCCCTTGCAGCCGAACCGGCCGATCGCGGAACGGTAAAGGCTTTCGAGAAGGAGACCGAGCAGTATCACCTGGTGGTTGGGACTCCGGGCATCGACCGCGCCGATGACCGGCGGTTCTCCCTCGCCATACTCGACTCGATCCTCGGCGGGTCAGCATCTTCCAGGCTGTTCACAAAGATCCGCGAGGAGCGTGGACTCGCCTATTCGGTCGGAACCTATGCCGAGCAGTACAGCGACACGGGCCTCTTCGCGATACATGCTGGGACGAGGGGGGAGAACCTCGGTGAGGTCTGCGAGATACTCGCGGAGGAGATGAGGCGGATCACTACCGTGGCACCCGAGGCTGAGGAGGTCGAGCGAGCCAAGGAGCTGGTCAAGGGCCGACTGGTCCTGGCGGAGGAATCGAATGCGGCTCGGATGTCCCGAATCGGACGGGCGGTACTTTCTGGGCTGCCGATCCTCGGTCTCGACGAGATGCTGGATCGAATCGACGCAGTCGGTGAGGAGGACGTGCTGTCCCTTGCCGAGGAGATCCTCGGCCGGGTGCCGCCATCGTCTGCCTGTGTTGGACCCGATACGGAGCTGATAGCCGAGGCCACCTCGGTCCTGGAAGGTGTGACTGCAGCATGAGCGCGATCAGGGTGGCCGTTGCCGGTTCGGAGGGCAAGATGGGCAGCACCGTCTGCGAGGCGGTCGAGGATGCGGAAGGCCTGGAGCTGAGCGGTCAGTTCGATACGGCAACCGGCGGCACGTTGGAGGAAGGTCTCTCGGGAGCAGACGTAATGGTCGACTTCACGACGCCGGAGTCAGCGTTGCCGAACGCTAAGGCCGCTCTTGATGCTGGCATTCATGTGGTGGTCGGTACGACGGGATTCGACCTCGCGGACCTGGAGGCCCACGCAAATTCCTCGACTGCAAATGCCTTCGTCGCTCCGAATTTCGCCATCGGGGCCGTATTGATGATGGAATTCGCGAGGATCGCAGCGCGAAGCATGAGCCCCGCCGAAATCATCGAGTTCCACCATGAAGGGAAGCTGGACAGACCGTCCGGGACGGCAGCCCGGACCAAGGACTTGATCGAAGAGGCTGGGGGCGTCGTCGATGAGCCGATTCATTCGGTCAGGCTGCCGGGCCTCGTCGCGCACCAGGAAGTGATCTTCGGTGGAAGTGGGGAGACCCTGACCGTGAGGCACGATTCGACCGACCGCCTGGCGTTCATGCCCGGCGTGGTCCTTGCAGTCAGGAGGGTTGGAGATCTACCGGATCGCTTCACGGTGGGTCTGGAGCAACTGCTCGAAGGAGCCGAGGGGATGGATCAGTGAGCGCAGAGAAGAGCGACAGCGAGATTCTCGACCTTGATGCGACCGGGCAGGCGGCCGCGATCGCGAGCGGCGACCTCTCACCGGTCGAGGTAGTCGAGGCTTCTATCCGGAGGGCCGAGAGCGTCAACCCGACCCTCAATTCCGTGATCCACGAGTTCTACGACGAGGCGAGAGAGCAGGCCTCGGGCGACCTTCCGGATGGCCCCTTCCGGGGGGTCCCTTTCCTGTTCAAGGATCTCGGTGCCTGCCTCGCGGGTCAACCACTTCACACCGGGTCTCGCGTCCTCAAGGAACTCGGATTCAGGGCGCCGCTGGATACCACCCTGGGCCTCAGGTTCAAGGGATCTGGCCTGGTGACGATTGGCAAGACCAATACACCGGAATTCGGGATCCTCCCGACCACTGAGCCCACCGCCTACGGACCAACCCGAAACCCGTGGGACCTCGAGCGAAGCCCAGGGGGATCGAGTGGAGGCTCTGGAGCAGCGGTCGCCGCCGGGATCGTTCCCATCGCCCACGCGAACGACGGTGGAGGCTCGATTCGAATACCGGCCTCAGTCAACGGGCTGGTCGGACTGAAGCCGAGCCGGGCGAGGGTCTCCCAGGCCCCTTACGTCGGCGATTCGATGTCCGGGCTGGTAAGCGAGTTCGTGCTGACCCGCTCGGTTCGGGATGCAGCGGCAATGCTCGACCTGGCCCACGGCCCGGAACCAGGTGACCCGTACGCTGCGCCCCCACCGGAGAGGCCTTACAGAGAGGAAGCTGGGGCAGATCCGGGCGCCCTGCACGTGGCGGTTCTGATCGACTCCCTGACCGGCGACGCAGTCGCGCCTGAGGTTGCCGAGGCGGTGCAGGCAGTTGCCGGCACCCTCGAGGGGCTCGGCCACACCGTCTCGAATCCTTCGATGCCGCTCGAGGGCCAGGAAGAGGAGCTGTTCCAGACCTTCATCACGCGGTGGGCGGCCGGAGTCGCAGAGACCACGGCGACCGTCCAGATCGTTGCCGGTCGAGAGCTCGGACCGGACGACATGGAACCCCTGTCCTGGGTCCTGACCGAACGAGGGAGGGAGGAGAGCGGAGCGGACTATCTTCACGCCGTCAACCGCCACCAGTTCCTTGCCCGAATCGTCGCCGGTCTCTACCAGGGTGGCATCGATGTCGTGATGACCCCGACGATCACCCAGCTGCCCCAACCCTTGGGCACCTACGATGATCGCGGGCCGGACCCGATGGCCCCGATGCAGACCGCTCGCGAGCTGGCCGGGTTCACCGGGATCTTCAACGCCACCGGCCAGCCAGCGATATCCCTGCCGCTGGCCTGGAGCGCAGACGGCCTGCCGATCGGAATCCAGTTCGTTGCTCCGATCTGGAGGGAGGACCTGCTGCTTCAGATCGCAGCACAGCTGGAAGAGGCCCTCCCCTGGGCAGATCGCCGGCCGGAGCTCATCGCGGACAACGGTCCGGATGACTCCTGAAGTACTGACGAACCCCCTGCGCGGAACGGTGACTGCGATGGTCACCGCCTTCGAGGACGACGGAAGGCTCGACCTCGACGGCTCGAGGCGGGTCGCCAGCCACCTGGTCGAACACGGTTCGACCGGTCTTGTAGTCGGCGGCACCACAGGTGAGTCACCGACTCTCGATGATGGCGAGAAGATCGCCCTGCTCGAGGCCGTGCTCGACGAGGCGGGGGCAGATGTACCCGTAGCCCTCGGAACCGGATCGAACGACACTCGCCATACAGTCGAGTTGACCCAACTTGCAGCAGAGGCGGGCGCCGATGCCGCACTGGTGGTTACGCCCTACTACAACCGGCCGAACCGGGCCGGCCTGATCGCCCATTTCGGTGCAGTAGCGGAGGCTGTGCCGCAGCTTCCGATCATCCTCTACAACATCCCTTCGCGTGTCGTGGTGAACATGCCACCTGACCTCCTCGCCGAAATCGGCAGGTCACCGAACGTCGTCGCCGTGAAGCAGGCAAACGACGACGAAATCGGGCCGGTCGACGGTCTCGAGCTCCTGGCAGGGAACGACTCCGGACTCCTTCGCTGCCTCGATGCGGGAGGGACCGGAGGAATCCTCGTGGCCTCCCATCTCGTCGGCGACAGAATGGCCGAAGTCGTCCGACTCCATGGGGACGGGGAAGCGGGGGAAGCCGCCGAGCTGGATCGAAGCCTCGATCCGGCATATCGGGCAATGTCGGTGACCACCAACCCGATCCCGGTCAAGGCAGCCCTGGAGATGCTGGGAATCTGCCCCGGGACCCTTCGCCTGCCGATGGTCAAAGCCACAACCGAGGAGCGGGAGACGATACGCGGGCTTCTGGCAGAAGTCGGGGTGGAGCTCCCGTGAGCGGCAAGTTGAGGATCCTTCCCCTCGGGGGGCTGGGGGAGATCGGCAAGAACATGGCAGTGGTCGAGTACGAAGAGCGGATCCTCGTAATCGACGCCGGCTTGATGTTCCCCACTCCCGACATGCCCGGGATCGATCTCGTCCTGCCGGACTTCTCCTACCTCGTCGATCGGGCCGATCGCATCGAGGCGATCGTCCTGACCCATGGACACGAAGATCATGTCGGCGCCCTTCCCTACCTGATCAGGGAGACCGGGATCCCACCTGCGATTTACGGCGGAACCCTTACTGTCGGGATGGTTCGGTCCAAACTCGACGAGCACAAGCTCGGCGACGTTCCCCTGATCGACCTGCCGCCCGGAGAAGTGGTCGAGGTCGGACCCTTCACGATTGAACTGGTGCACCTCGCCCATTCGATTCCCGACATGCGCGGGGTGATCGTTGGTACCGATCTCGGCCGGATCTTCTTCACCGGGGACTACAAATTCGACCAGACTCCGGTCGATGGTCGCCCTGCAGACGTAGCCCGATTGGCGCGCCTGGGGGAGGAGGGAGTACTTCTCCTCTGCGGCGACTCGACTAACGCAGACCGGGAGGGAATCGCTGCTTCGGAATCAAGTGTCGGTCCGGCACTTCTCGAGACGTTTTCCCGTTGCGATGGACGGATCATCGTGACTTCATTCGCATCCAACATCCACCGGGTTCAGCAGGTGATCGACGCGGCAGCCCAGCTCGGTCGGAAGGTGGCCCTCGTCGGGAGGTCGATGAGGAAGAACTTCAATATCGCCTCGAACCTCGGGTTGGCGGAGGCGCCACCTGGAGTATTGATCCAACCGAAGGAGATCGAGGACTACCCTGATGACAAAGTCGTGGTGATGTCAACCGGCTCGCAGGGAGAACCCTTCTCTGCGCTTCGCCGAATGGCCAACCAGGACCACCGCGACCTCGACCTCCACTCCGGCGACACCGTCGTCTTCTCGGCAACCCCGGTTCCCGGGAATGAGCGGGCCGTAAACGAAACGATCGACCGGATCTACGAACTGGGGGCGCGGGTGGTGACGGCAAAGGATGGGCCGATCCATGCCTCGGGGCACGGCTCCCGGGACGAGATCAAGATGATGATCAACCTGGTCAAGCCCGACTACGTGATGCCGGTCCACGGCGACCACCAGAGGCTCCGGCTTCATTCAGAGCTGGCCGAAGAAGTCGGCATCGACCCGGAGGACATCTTCAGGGGTCGAAACGGACTCCCGCTGGAAATTGATGCCGATGGGGCCCGATTCGGTGAAGAAGAGCCGAACGGAGTCATCCTTGTCGATGGAATTGAGCTCGCTGATCCGAACGATGCCGCCCTGCGCGACAGGCGGACCCTCTCTGCCGACGGGATCTGCCTCGTCGTCGCCGCGATCGGCGCAGACGACGGTGAGGTGCTCTCGGAACCCGAGGTCATCTCGCGGGGGATCGGCAGCCTCGACGATGACCCGGAGCTCGCAGGTGAAATAGCGGAGATCGTCGAAGACACCCTTTCGGCGGCTGCCCGGTCGGGCAACAGGGAGATCGACCTGCTGCAGTCCGACCTCCACGATGCGGTGGCGAGCTTCATCCACCGGGAGCTCAAGCGGAGGCCGCTGATCGTCCCAGTGGTTACCGAGGTCTAGGGAACCGGAAAAGAAAGAACCCGCCGGTACCTTTAGGGGGGTCAGTGGTGCCGGCGGGTTCTCGTGTCTCGTCCACCGGGAACGTTAGGGAGCGGCCCTAAAAGAAACTTAAACGTTTTGGTCCTCGGGCAAGGGCGGCTTCCCGCCCAGCTCGAGGCGGAAGGATGCGCCTCCGCCATCGGAATCTCCGATGGTCGCCTCGCCTCCGTGCTGCCTGGCTATCGCGCTGACTATCGAGAGGCCGAGTCCGGTGCTCGCCCCGGCCGTCCGATCCGCAGCTCCGGAATCACGCACGAAGCGATCGAAGACCCTGGCCTTGAGGTCATCCGGAATCCCCGGTCCGTCATCGGAAACGGTCACGAAGGCCCGGGCGGTCGAGCTGTCCAGCCCGGTCTCGACCGTTACTGCGGTGCCCGACGGAGTGTGGCGGATCGCGTTTTCGACGAGGTTGAGGATTGCCCTGTGGACATCGTCCCTGACCCCCTCGACTGGCACGGGCCCATTACTGGCTAGAAGGATGCGATGTCCGTCCGCCAGGGGTCGAACTTCATCCGTAGCCGCCCTGGCAACATCGGTCAGGTCGAACTCTTCCCTCACTTCCGGAGATCCGGTGTCGGCGCGAGCGAGACTCTGGAGATCGGTGACGAGCCTGCCCATCCGGAGGCTCGACCTGAGCGCCGACTCAAGGCCCTCCTTCTCTGGGCCGCCGGCCTCAAGCGCGTCTGAGGCCTCTAGGAACTCGAGGTTCGCGAGGACGCTGGTGAGCGGGGTACGAAGTTCGTGCGAGGCATCGGCGACGAACTCACGTTGCCGCCTGAGCGCTGCCTCCCGCTCGCTTCGGGCGGCTGCGAGCTCGCTGAGCATTTCATTGAAGGATCGGGTCAGCTCGACGACCTCATCTTCTCCATCCGGTTCGGGGAGGGTCACCGCTGGATCCCGGGTTCGGGCAACCTCACCCGCGGCTCCGGTCAGGCGCGTGAGGGGCCTCAATGCCCGACCAGAGAGGATGGTTGCCGCGAGGCCAGCGAGAAGGGACGCACCCACGATTCCGGCCGCTATCGACAGCCAGACGGTGTTGATCGTCCGTTCGAGTCCGTCGAGGTCCCGTCCCACCCTGACCAGTGCTATCGCTCCGGACTCTCCCGGCAGGACTTCGCTGGAAGTCGGGTACTTGACCGTGGCAACCTGAAAACCGTTCGTCTCTGTCAGGTCGGAAAGGGTCCACTCGCCGAGGTTGGGGGAGTCGGGGTGGCGGAGGGTCAGACCGTTGGCGAGGAGCAGGACCTCTGCTCCGTCCGGCCGCCGATCGAGCACCCGGACCAAGCCGGCCGAGGGCGAGCTCGGGGTGAGGCCGCCCTCCCTGAGGATCTCGTCTGCGACGGCGAGGGCGTCGTCACGGGTTTCCTGACGGAAGTTCTCCCTGAGCTCCGAGGTCGTCAGCTGGCCAACGCCGAGACCGAAGATCACCAGGATGACGAAGGTCAACCCGGCAGAGACTGCGGTCAGCTTGGTCCTGATCGACCAGTTGGGTGGCCAGAGGCGGGACTGCTTCCAGGTCGGGCCCTCGCGCCCCGCGGTTGCCACCTCAGGCCTTCAGGACGTACCCGGAGCCACGCTTGGTGTGGAGCATTCGGGGCTCGCCCCCTTCCTCCAGCTTTCGCCGGAGGTTCGAGATGAAAACGTCGAGGGTGTTCGTATCGCCCGAGGCAAGGTCGTATTCCCAAACCTCTTCGAGAAGCGTTTCGCGGGAAATCACCAGTCGCTCATTTCGCATCAGGTACTCGAGCAATTCGAACTCGGTCTTGGTCAGATCGATACTTCGTCCGTCTCGACTGACCTCCCTCGCATCGGGAGCGAGCCACAGGTCGCCCACCTTGAGGACCGCCGACCCTCGCGGTGGCGTCCGCCGAAGGAGCGCCCTGATCCTGGCCAGTATCTCCTCCCTCTCGAAGGGCTTCGTCAGGTAGTCATCGGCGCCGCTGTCGAGCCCACTTACCCGGTCATCGAGCTCGGTTCGGGCGGTCAGCATCAGGATCGGGACCCGGGTCGTCTCCTGAGCGAGTCGAAGCTGACGACAGACTTCCTCACCGTCCATGTCGGGCAGGCCGAGGTCGAGAATCACGAGGTCGGGGAGAAAGTCCGGTGCCAGCTCCAGCGCACCGCCACCATCCCCAACGCCCTCAACGGTGAAACCGTCGGCCCGGAGGGTCCTCCGGAGGACGTCGACGATCTCCCGGTCGTCCTCGACGACGAGTATGCGCGCCCCTTCGTTCATGCCTTCGAAATCCGCCTCCACCAAGCCAGATTCTAGGCACAGCGTCCCTTCTGGATAAAGGGAAACGAGCCAATTCGGCGAAAAAACAACCGAATGGCCTCCAAGACGCGGTCGAAGACTCGCAGGAAAACGGTCCGGTCGAAAAAGCCGTCCCGCGCCAAGCGGTCGGTCAAGGGGCGGAGCCTCGATCAGCGCACCCTCGACCTGATCGGCCTTGGCCTGGCGGCCCTTTCCGTCTACATGATCTTCCTGCTCTACCTCGGGGGCGAAGGGGGCAGGCTTGGAGAGGGCCTGAGGGAGGGGCTGCTGCTCGGCTTCGGAGTCGGGGCCTTCCTGCTTCCGCTGGGCTTGCTGGTGGTCGCTGCGGTGCTCGTCTTCGCCCCGGACACCTCGGTCGAGCGGCCGGCAAAGACAGGTGCCGTAATCCTCACCCTCGGACTACTACTCCTTCTGGCCGCTGGGATTCCCGGGGGCCGCGATGGTTCCGGGGGCTACTTCGATTCCGCCTGGTACCGGGACCATGGAGGGCTGATCGGTGACGGGCTCCATTGGGGACTCGCCCAGCTTCTGATGCCTGCCGGCGCGGTAATCGTCGGCCTTGCCGCAATTCTCGCCGGAGCGCTTATGGCCACCGGCTGGACCGTCAACGGGATCTTTGCCCGCGTCCGGGGCCTCGGCAGCGGGCTCACGACCGTCGCAGGTGGGGCAACCCTTTCCCTCGGCGGGCTGGGTCGGTTGGGTAGACGAGGTCGGGGCGCCCCGGGCCCGGACGTAGAGACTGAGCTTCGCCAGATCGAGGAAGGTGACGAAGAGGTCACGGTCGGGCTTTGGGCCGATGGGCCGGAAGACTCCCCGACCGAACTCGTCGAAGCGGATGGAGCCGAACAGGACGGCTCCTTTGATGAGCCGGAGACCGCAGAGGTCGTCATTCCAGATGTCGAGCCGGAGCCGGCGCCCGACGTTTCCCCTGCTGATGAGGTCGCGCCAGCCCTCACCCCGATGGGGGAGACCAGGGGGGCGACGGTTTCGAGTGGTGCCCATTTCAGGGTCCCGCCAGCCAAGGTCCTCGGAAAGGGGCGAAAGGGCTCCGGCCCCTCCTCAGGTGAACAGAAGGAGCTGGCTCGGAAGCTGGTCGAGACTCTGGGGCACTTCGGGGTCGAGGCCACCCTGATCGGTGTCGTCACCGGGCCGCATGTTTCGAGGTATGAGCTCGAGCTGGCGCCCGGCACGAAGGTCAAGAAGGTCACCGAGCTCTCCAACGACCTCGCTTACGCCCTGGCTTCGACCGAAATCCGGATCCTCGCTCCGATCCCAGGCAAGCAGGCGGTCGGAGTCGAGGTACCGAACTCCAGCAGGAAGATGGTCCGCCTCGGGGACGTCTACTCCCGGCCCCCGGAGAACTCTTCGCCACTGCTGGCTTCGCTGGGTCGGGGAATCGACGGTAGAGCGGTCTCCGCAGATCTTGCTGCCATGCCGCACATACTCGTGGCCGGTACCACCGGCTCCGGCAAGTCGGGATGCGTCAACGCGATCCTCTCCTCACTCCTGATGCATTCTTCGCCGAACGAACTGCGGCTCGTCCTCGTAGATCCAAAGCAGGTGGAACTCAACCACTACGAGAATGTCCCGCATCTGCTGACCCCGGTGGTAACGAGTCCCAAGCTCGCGGCCAACGTCCTGTCAAACCTGCTGGCCGAGATGGAGACCCGGTACGGCCTGATGAAGGCGGCGCGGGCCCGGAACATCGCCGACTACAACGCTCGCCAGGACGCGGAAGGCGGTCCGAGGCTTCCTCACATCCTCTGCGTGATCGATGAGTTGGCCGACCTGATGATGGTGTCCCCGGCCGAGGTCGAGTCGGCGATAATCCGGCTTGCGCAGAAGTCACGTGCGACCGGCATCCACCTCGTCCTGGCGACCCAGAGACCGTCGACCGACATCATCACCGGGACGATCAAGGTGAACATCCCCTCGAGGATCGCCTTCGCCGTCTCCTCCCAGACGGATTCCCGGGTAATCCTCGACCAGGGTGGGGCAGAGTCGCTCCTCGGACAGGGAGACATGCTGTTCCGAGCTCCGGGAACCTCGAAGCTCCAGCGGATCCAGGGGGCATTCGTGTCGGAGGAAGAGATCGCCAGGATCACGACTCACTGGGCATCCCAGGGAGAGCCCGAATTCCAGGAGGAGCTCCTCGCCGATAAGGGGCCGTTGGCCGGAGGGGACGGCGATGACGACTTCGACCCCGACAGCGACGAGCTGCTCGATGATGCGATTCGGCTTGTCGTCGAAACCGGGAGCGCATCGGTTTCGATGGTCCAACGCCGGCTTCGGGTCGGGTATACGAGGGCTGGCCGGTTGATCGACATGCTGGAGCGAAGGGGGGTCATCTCTGGCTATGAGGGCTCGAAGGCTCGCCAGGTCCTGATCGATGAAGCATCGCTCGACGACTTTCTCAGCAATGGGGCGGAGTCCGTCGATGCCGTAGGAGTGGGCGCCCCGGGGGCGGACGGTATTGCAGCGGCCAGTCCGGATAGCTCTGACGATTCCTCCGGAGACTGAGGGTCGGCAGGAACGCTCGTTACGCTCCCTCTACGGTGGGGGCAGAGAACCGGAAGGGCAACAGGCAGGCGGGGGACGTACGGGCCGGGATCCTGGTCACCGGGAACGAGGTGGTCAATGCGACGATCCGCGATGAGAACTCCCCCTGGCTCGCCGAGGAGCTGGCCGCTCTCGGTATCGCCGCCGATCGGGTCCTGATCGTTCCGGACGAAGCCGAGGCGATCGAGGACGGGCTTCGGCACCTTGCGGGACGCGAGGTCGACATGATCATCACGACCGGGGGCCTGGGCCCGACCGAGGACGACAAGACCGCTGCCTCGGTCGCTCGCTTTGCCGGCAGGGAAATGGCGATCGACCCGGAGATGGAGAAAAAGATCGCCGGAATCCTCTCCCGGTATGCGGCTGCAAGGGGGGTCGAGATGCCCGCGGATGGCCTCGACGAGGCAAACAGGAAGCAGGCGATGATCCCGGAAGGCTCGACTCCGCTCGACCCCGTGGGGACCGCCCCGGGGCTCGTCGTTCCGGGTCCCGACGGTGTTGTGGTGGTAGTCCTGCCCGGACCCCCTCGTGAACTTCGACCGATGTGGTCGGACGCGCTTCGCACCGAGGCGGTCTCGGAGGTGGTCGGAAGGGCCGAGGAGCTCGGCCTCCTGAGGTTGCGACTTTTTGGATTGCCGGAATCCCGTCTGGCGGCCGAGCTGCGGAAGATCCAGGAGTCGGGAGGGGATTTCGAAGACCTTGAGGTAACGACCTGTCTGAGGAAGGGTGAGCTGGAGGTCGACATTCGATTCCGCCCAGCAGCGGCCAACCGGGCCAACGCGCTGGGAGATGCCTTGATCGAGGCCTTCCCGGCGGAGCTCTTCAGCACCGACGGCACGACGATCGACCAAATCGTCTCCGACCTGTTGCTCGAGGGGCCCTACACGCTTTCGGTCGCCGAGTCCTGCAGTGCAGGTCTTCTGGCAGCGAGGATCTCCGCGGTTCCAGGCGCCTCCAGGTACTTCATCGGTGGTGCGGTCACCTATTCGAACGATTCGAAGGAATCCATGGTCGGGGTCAGAGGCGCGACCCTGGAGGAATACGGGGCGGTCTCGCCCGAAACAGCGAGGGAGATGGCGAGCGGAATCCGGAGCTCGCTCGGGACGGACATAGGGGTTGCGATAACTGGAATTGCCGGTCCGGATGGGGGCAGCTCGGAAAAGCCCGTTGGCTTCGTCTGTTTTCAGGTCGATGGGGGTGATCTCGGCTCGATCGAGCTGGCCCCGACGATTCCGGGCGGGCGTAATGACATCAGGGAGCGTTCGGCGCTGGTGGCTCTTCACCTCATTCGGAGGCTGCTTCAGGGTTCCGGTGGGTAACGACCGCGGTCACCGGACCCAATTCCGTTATCGAATTTTCGCCTGGATCACACAAACGAGGCGCCTGAGGGCGGAACCTGCGGGATGAGCACTTCCCATCCGAGCGCGTCCTTAGGCTCCTTTGCGAACTTCCGTTCGTGAAGGGCGGGTTGGTCGACTCCCTTGGGATAGATCCGACCCAAAAACCGAGGGCGTGCCGCGGGCCGCCATGAGAGGTGGAGATGACCAGGAAGAAGAGCGAAAAGAGCCCTACTGCCGCTAACAAGGAGGAGAAGGCCCGCACGGCAGCCCTCGATGCGGCGAAGAGCCAGATCGAGAAGCAGTTCGGTGAAGGCTCGCTGATGAAACTGGGCGACCGGGGCGCGGTCGAAGTCGACGCAATCTCCACCGGCGCGATCCCCCTCGACATCGCCCTTGGCGTAGGCGGCGTACCCCGCGGTCGGATCATCGAGATCTTCGGACCGGAGTCATCCGGAAAGACCACCCTGGTCTACCACATCATCGCCGAGGCCCAGAAGCGTGGTGGGATCTGCGCGTTCGTCGATGCGGAACACGCGATAGATCCGATTTACGCGAAAAGGATCGGGGTCGACATCGACGAACTGCTCGTCTCCCAGCCCGACTACGGGGAGCAGGCGCTCGAGATCGTCGACGTCCTCACGAGGTCAGGAGCGGTCGACGTCGTCGCAGTCGACTCGGTTGCAGCCCTGACGCCACGGGCCGAACTCGAGGGTCAGATGGGCGAGGTGACGGTCGGCCTTCAGGCGAGGTTGATGTCCCAGGCCTTGCGAAAGCTCGCCGGAAACCTCAACCGAGCCGGAACCCTATGCCTCTTCACCAACCAGATCAGGGAGAAGATCGGTGTCTCCTTCGGCTCCCCCGAGACACAGCCTGGAGGCCGGGCACTCAAGTTCTACGCCTCTCAGCGCCTCGACATCAGGAGGATCGAAACGCTCAAGGATGGGACAGAGGCCGTCGCGAACCGTGTGAGGGTAAAGGTCGTCAAGAACAAGGTCGCCGCGCCATTCAAGCAGGCCGAATTCGACATCGAGTACGGCTCGGGGATATCGAGGGAGGGCAGTCTGATCGACCTCGGCATCGAGCAGGACCTGGTTCAGAAGTCTGGCTCCTTCTTCTCCTGTGGAGATGTGAAACTCGGGCAGGGTAGAAATAACGCCAAGGTCTTCCTCGCGGAGAATCCGGAGATCGCTGGCAAACTCGAGGCGAAGATCCTGGCCGATTCGGGGATCGTTCGCCCCGATACTCCAATAGAAGAGGCGGCGAGCCGCGATGAAGCCGAGATAACGGCCGAGGCCCCCGAGGACGCGTCGGCCGACGAGGAGAAGAAAGCGGCCTGAGCGGAAGGGATGAAGACGATCTGGTTGCCGGCGCAGCCAGGTTGATCTCCCGAAAGGAGCGGACCTCGAGCGAGGTCAGTGACTGGCTGGAGAAAGAGGGCGCTGGGAGGGCCCAGATAGAGGGGATCATCGTTCGGCTCGAGAGTCTCGATCTGATCGACGACGAGCGCTTCGCCATGCTCTTCGCAGAAGGGAAACGTGATCACGCCGGTTGGGGCGCGGAGCGGATAGAGGAGGCGTTGATCGGCCGCGGTATCGAGCCCGCACTCGCTCGGGATGCAGCTGCCAGTGGCGAGCTGGATGATTTACAGCGCGCTGTCGAACTTCTCGATGAGCGAGATCATGACCTCGAAGATCCTTCGGCCCGTCAGAGGGCGCTGGGGCTTCTCGCCCGCCGAGGTTTTTCGGCTGATGACGCCTATGAAGCGATCCGGCTCGCCAGGAAAAGGGCTGCGTAAAGGGTGAGCACACCGCCTCCTGGTCCCGATAACGAGGACTCTGCCTCCGGCCCTAACAGGTAGGATCGGCTCCGATGCTGGTCAAGAATCTCTTTCTCTTCTTCGGTATCGCCCTGGCAGTCCTTGCGGTCGTCGTGTCACTGATTGGGCTCCGCAAGGAGGGCTTCCCGAGCCGCAAGGCCCTCGCAGGGTTGATAGCCCTGACCGCCCTCCTCGTAGTCGGTACGGCGACCTACGCGGTTCGGCTCTCGATCGAGGAGCAGACCGAGCGCGAAGAGCACAAGAAGGATGTCATCGGCGAGGAGGCCTCGATCCAGCCCCTCCGGCCACCCGACGGCACCTGAGCTACGCGCTCCTGTTCCGGCGCTAACCTCCGACGGGATGAAGGCGTTTCACCTCACCACCTTCGGGTGCCAGATGAACGAGCACGATTCCGAGCGGATGAAGGGGATGCTCGCGGGGCTGGGATATCGAGAGGCAGCCGAGCGGGATGGGGCGGACTTGATCCTGTTCAACACCTGCTCGATCAGGGAGAACGCAGACAACCGGTTTATCAGTCATCTGGGTGAGGCGAAACGCCTCAAGAGTGAGGACCCGTCACGGATCATCGGGGTGGGGGGCTGCTGGGCCCAGTCCGTGAAGGAGGAGGTCTTCCGGCGATACCCGTTCGTCGATGTCGCGTTCGGGCCGGGCCAGATCCATCGGTTGGCCGAATTCCTCGCCTCGGACTCGATTACGGCCCAGGGGTACTTCGAATTCGAGGGCTTCTCGGGCGATCTCCCAATGCAGCGGGAGAGGGCCTTCCAGGCCTGGCTGCAGATCTCTCAGGGCTGTAACTGCGCCTGTTCCTACTGCATCGTCCCGTCGACCCGGGGACGGGAGAGATCGAGGCGGCCGGGGGACCTGGTCGACGAGGCTCGAAGCCTTGTTGCGGAAGGCGTAAGGGAAATCACCCTTCTCGGGCAGAACGTCAACAGCTACGGTCGGGATCTCGAAAAGGGTGAACGGATCGAGTTCTCCGAGCTCCTGGGGGAACTCGACCGCATCGAAGGACTGGATCGAATCAGGTACACCAGTCCGCACCCCAAGGACATGCGGGAGGACGTCATCGAGGCCCACGCCACCCTCGAATCTGTCTGCGAGCACATCCACCTACCCCTCCAGTCGGGCTCATCGGATGTCCTCAAACGGATGCGCCGGACATATGGCCGGGAACGCTACCTCGACCGTGTGGCGATGATCCGGGAGCGGCTGCCCGAGTGTTCCCTGACCACCGACATCATCGTCGGCTTTCCCGGGGAGAGCGACGGTGATTTCGAGGAAACGCTCGAGGTGGTCGACGAGGTCGGGTACGACGGCGCCTTTACCTTCCTTTTCTCCCCTCGAAGGGGAACCGAAGCCGCCGATCTGCCTGACCAGATTCCCCATCCGGTCAAGAAGGAGCGGATGGCCAGACTCGTTGAGCTCGTTCAGGCGCGAGCAACGGAGCGGGCTCGGAGATTCGAAGGAAAGACCGTGGAAGTCCTGGTCGAGGGCAGTGCCCGCCGGGATCCGGGAGCACTTCGCGGCCGCAACCGACAGAATCGAACGGTGGTCTTCGACGGGACCGGTGCGGTCGGCCAACTGGTGGATGTGCAGATCGACGCGACCACCTCCCAGAGCCTCAGGGGAACCGAGGTCCTGGCAAGCCGGACCTTTGCCTGATCGCTCTGCTGCCTCGGTCGGGAGGCAACCCGAGACACCCTTGGTGGTCGCGCTGGCTGGTCCGACCGGCGTCGGCAAGACCGGAGTGGGAGTTGAGCTCGGTTCGCTCCTGGCCGATCAGGGCGAGCAGGCCGTCGCAATCAACTGTGACTCGATGCAGGTGTATCGAGGGATCTCCACCCTGACTGGGGGACCGACCGAGGCCGATCAGCGGCGGCTGGAGCACCGTCTGGTCGGATTCGTACCCCTCGATCAGGAGTTCAGCGTGGGGGACTTCGCGCGCAGGGCCCATGTCGAGATCGACTCGGCCCTCGCAGCGGGGATCTGGCCGATCCTCGTCGGCGGTAGCGGGCTCTACTTGAGGGCCGCGCTGACCGAGCTCGACCTGCGCCCACAGGTCCCCGAGGAGATTGAGAAGGCCGTCGCAGCTGAGCTTGGAGAGGTCGGACCAGAGGCGCTTCATTCGCAGCTTCCCGAGCCCTATTCGGAATGGGTACATCCGAGGGACCGGAAACGGGTCAGCCGTTACCTGGGGCTGCTTCGAGCCGGTGAGGAACCGGCTCCACCCTCCGGGGCCGGCGGAGACCTCTGGAGCGCATCCATGAGGAAGCGAACCGTCCTGTTTGGACTCACCTGCAGCCCCGAAGAGCTTCGTACCCGCATCGAACGGCGGGTGGAGGTGATGGCAGAGGCCGGGGCAACCGATGAGGCGCGCAAGGTACTCGAAGGAGGTGCCTCCAGAACTGCGGCGAAGGCGGTTGGAGTCGCCGAGTTCGCGACGGGCGATCTCGACTCGGTCGTAAAACGCCATCTGGCGCTCGCGCGGCGTCAGGAGACCTGGATAAGACGAGATGAGAACGTGATTCCGCTGGATCGGACCGATCTGGGCGATAGGGAGGTGGCGAGGATGCTGCTCGCGGCGATCTCGGAATGATCCGGTGGCCAGGCATGAGGACGGTCGCAGGGATACGGTTCTGACGATGGATTTCGAGAAATGGCAGGCGCTCGGAAATGACTACCTGATCGTCGAGGCGGCGGAGCTTCCTGTGGGAATCTCCCCGGAGCGGATCCGGCTGATCTGTGATCCCCATCTGGGAATTGGTGGCGATGGACTGGTCCTGGTCGAGCCGAGTGAGGACACCGATGTCGTTGCTTCCCTGAGGATCTTCAACCCGGACGGCTCGGAGGCCGAACTCTCCGGTAACGGGGTCCGCCAGGCGGTCCTCTACCTTCGCCGTAAGGGCTGGGCCTCGACCGACACCTTCACTGTTGACACCAAGGCAGGAGCGATCACTCCGACGATCCTCGGGGACGGCAGGTGTTCGGTTGCGATGGGAGTTGCGTCGACCACTTCGGTCGACTACCCAGATGGGGGTGATGACGGTCTGGGCGTGGTCCAGGCCGGTGGCAGGGAGTGGCCCTTCCGCCACGTGTCGATCGGCAACCCCCAGTGTGCGATCGAAGTAGATGACGACCTGGCTGCCCTCGACCTTCAATCGATCGGACCCGAGATCGAAAACAGCGAGCTCTTCCCGAACAGGACCAACGTCTCCTTCTACCGCCGTTCCGGGTCCCAGGTCCGCGCGAGGATCTTCGAGCGCGGGGTGGGGGAGACCCTCTCCTCCGGCACGGGAGCGATCGGTGCAGCCATCGCAGCCCATCTGGATGGAAGCCCGAGGAGCCTGGAAGTGGAGCTCGACGGGGGTCGACTGGATGTCGATGTGTCCGGAGAGCTGGAGGTAACCCTGACCGGCCCTGCGGAGCCGGTCTTCAATGGACAGGCGTCCCCTGAGTTCCTTCGTCGTCTGGCCGAGGTCCCTGACTGAAACCCGAGAGAAAGGCAGGCTGTGGCACTTACAGATCCGTCTAAACGGCTCGAAGCGATGCCCCCGTACATGTTCGCTGAGCTCGAGCGCAAGGTCTCCCAGATGCGCGAGAAGGGCGTCGACGTGATCAGCCTCGGTATCGGGGATCCGGATATGCCGACCTTCGATCCCGTGGTCGAGACGATGCGGGAGGCCGTCGGAATCAACGAAGACCAGAAGTACCCGACCAACAGGGGACGCCAGGAGTACCGAGAGGCGGTGGGGGAGTTCTACTCCAACCGCTTCGGGGTTGATCTCGATATCGAGGATGGGGTCATCCCTGCCCTCGGCGCGAAGGAGGCGATCTACAACCTCTGCTTCGCCTTCCTCGATCCCGGGGATGTGGCGCTGGCCAGCGATCCGGGCTACCCCGTCTACACCGGGGGGCCGATCCTGGCGGGGGCTCGGCCCGTTCCCGTACCCCTGGACCCCGACAGTGCTTTTGCTCCGGATCTGGACTCCGTTTCCGATGAGGACGCACGGGCGGCCCGGATCCTGTTCCTCAACTACCCGAATAATCCGACCGGAGCCGTCGCGCCGGAGGGTCTCTTCCCTCGGGTCGTCGAATTTGCGAGGGAGAACGAGATCCTCGTTATCCACGACAACGCCTACTCGGAGACGACTTTTGACGGTTATGTCGCCCCCAGCTTCCTGGCCACGCCCGGGGCAATGGACGTGGGGATCGAGGTTTTCTCGCTCTCGAAGGGCTACAACATGACCGGCTGGAGGATCGGTGCAGTCGTTGGGAATCCCGATGCAATCAGCACCTACTGGAGGTTGAAGACGAACGTCGACTCCGGACTATTCGAAGCGATCCAGCTTGCTGGTGTGACTGCTCTTCGTGAATGCCACGGGATGGTTGAGGAGATGAACGTCGTCTACGCCCGTAGGAGGGATCTGGTCGTCGAGACCATGAAGCAGGTCGTCGGTGTCAATGCCGACCAGAAGTACCCGACCAATCGGGGCCGAAAGGAATACAGGGAGGCGGTCAGCGACTTCTACTCCTCGCGCTTCGGAGTCGAGATCGACGTCGAGGAGGGGGTAATCCCTGCGCTCGGGGCGAAGGAGGCGATCTACAACCTCTGCTTCGCCTTCCTCGACCCCAGGGATGTGGCTCTGGCAAGCGATCCCGGGTACCCGGTCTATACCGGTGGTCCGATCCTGGCGGGTGCGCGGCCCGTTCCGGTTCCGCTGCTGCCCGAGCGTGGCTTTGCCCCGGATCTCGACTCGATCTCCGAGGAAGATGCCCGGTCGGCCCGGATCCTCTTCCTGAAC
>JBJTBP010000005.1:0-4088 GCA_046091385.1 Solirubrobacterales bacterium
GTAACCGACCGCGGCGGCGATTCGGGCGGCAGGCCTCGCCGGCATCGCTCCCGACATCCGCGGGGAACTCGAGGAGGCGGCTGAGTCCCTGGCCGGCTCGACCGAGTCGATCTCGGCCCAGGCTGCCTCGGTCGTGCCGGCACTGGCCGGCCTGCCGGTGGTGATTCACGGCTCCGGGCTGACCACGTCCGTCGCCCGCAGATGGGCGAACCAGATCAACGAAAACGCAAAGGGCTTCGCCTTTGCCGCGGAGCTTCCCGAGGCTGCCCACAACGCGATCGAGGCCTGGAGGGCCGGACGGGGGGACTTCGCAGCGGTTTTCCTGATCGACCCGGGAGCCTCGCCGTCGGAGCGGGCCGCGATGGACACCTTCGCTTCGATGGTCGGGGAATACGGGGCGCCCTCGATCGAAGTCGACCCGGGCGGGGACTCACGTGCCGAGGCTCTCTTCAGGGCGGTGATGATCGGCGACCTCGTCTCGCTCCGGCTCGCCGACGATGTAGGGGTCGATCCGGCCGATATCTCGGCGATAGAAGAGTTCAAGCGACGGACGGCCAGCGAAGAAGAGGAGTCCTGATGAGAGCCATGGTCCTCGCCGCGGGCCTCGGCACCCGGCTCCGGCCGGTCACCTACTCGCTGCCGAAGCCGATGGTCCCTGTGGTCAACCGGCCCGTGATGGAACACATCGTCCGTCTACTCGCCTCCCATGACCTGACCGAGATCGTGGCCAACCTCCACTGGTTCCCGGACACGATCGAGTCACACTTCGGCGACGGGTCCGAGTTCGGTGTCTCGATCACCTACAGCCGGGAGGACGAGCTCCTCGGCACGGCAGGAGGGGTGCGGAAGGTCGAGGACTTCCTCGGCGATCAGTTCCTGGTGATCTCGGGCGACGCCCTGACCGACGTCGACCTGAGCGCGATGCGCGAGTTCCACGACTCCCATGACGGGATCGCGACCCTCGCCGCCCTCCGGGTCGAAGACACCTCGGAATTCGGAGTGGTTATCACCGATGAGGAGGGGAGGGTCCAGGGTTTTCAGGAGAAGCCCGACCCGGCCGAGGCCCTTTCCGACCTGGCCAACTGCGGGATCTACATGTTCGATTCGACGATCTTCGATCACTTCCCGGGACCGGGCGAAAGCAAGCTGGGAGGAGAGGAAGATCCCGATGACTTCGCCGACTGGGCCTTCGACATCTTCCCGGCGTTGCTCGAGGCAGGGGTTCCTTTCTACGCACTCGAAGTGGACGCCTACTGGAACGACATCGGGACGATTCCCGAACTCCTTTCGGGAAACTTCGGTGCCCTGGAGGGGAAGATCGAGCTCGCTCTGGATGGCGTAGAGCGCTCCCCCGGCGTCTGGGCCCCCGAGTCGCTCGCACTCGACGGAATCGAGTGCGAGGCGCCGGTCCTGATCGGCGAGAGCTGTTCGATCGGTGAGGGCGCCTCGCTGGAGGGACCGCTGGTCGTCGCCCCCGGATCGGTGATCGGCTCGGGTGCCCGGGTAGTCAGGTCCGTCCTGACCGAGGGGTCGGAGGTACCGGCCCAGGGGTTTGCGGTAGGAGCGGTGCTCGGGCGAGATACCGGCTCCTGACCGAGCCGCCGTCGCCCTTTCCTCAAAGCCGTAACCCCCACGTATCCACCATTCGATGATGTTGGCGGGATGGCCGTTCCCATACTCGGATTTCTCTTTCCCGCGGTCTGTCCCGTCTGTCGAGTCGCCGGATCCTTCGAGGGAGACGGGTCGGGCCTTCCCTGCCCGGAATGCCGGCGGTCCCTGGCCGCATCACCCCTGGGTTCCGGTCCCGTTCCCCCGGGACTCGACTGGGTCTGTTCGGCCTTCCGTCACGAGGGCGTCCCCAGGAAGGCGCTCAACGCCTTCAAGTTCGACAGGAGGACGGCCCTGGCCGCGCCCCTGGCCTCCCTGCTTGCGGTCCGCCTCCGGGGCCTTCCGGTGTCGGGGTACCTCGTCGCGGTTCCCCAGTCGACCCTCGGGGGTCGCTTCCGGGGCTTCGACCCGGCGGCCGAGCTGGCCCTGGAGCTCGAGTCCCTGGTCGATCGCCTTCGATTCCGTCCAGGTCTTCTGAAGAGGACGGGTTCGGGGCGACAGCGGGGGCGGGGACGTCGCGCCCGACTGGACGGTGCGGACCGGTTCGAGGTCAGGGAGCAGCTCGACGGTCCGGTGGTCCTGGTCGATGACGTGCTGACCACCGGTGCGACGCTCTCAGCCTGTGCGGCGGTCCTCAGGCGAACCGACGCCGGACCGATCGGTGCCGTGACCCTGACCCGGCGGGCTTGACCTGACCCCTTGCGCCCAGGGGCGAGTGCGGATTAGGATCGCCCGAAACCCTGCGACTCCGGGAGGTTGCCCATGCGGATCGAGATTCGTGGACGGAACGTCGAGATCACCGACGAGCTGAGGAGGCAGGTGGCTCTCGGGATGAAACCGATCGAGCCCCAGGTTCCCCGGCAGGCCAGGTGTGAGGTCGTTCTCAGGCAGGAGGCCAATCCGGCGATCGACGACCGCTACGTGGCCGAAGCGAACCTCCACCTGAAGGGATCTACCCTCCATGCCCACGAGGCGTCGCCCGAGATGGGCAGGACGGTCCACAGCCTGGTAGCCGACATGCGTCGCCAGGTCAAGAAGTACCGGGACAAGCGCCGGGGCCGTGCGAGGGCGAGGCGCCAGGCCGAGCGGGCACGCAAGGGTGGCCAGGTGGCCTGAGCCGTAGCTGGCCTCGCCGGGTCGCCGGGGGCGGGTTCCGGATTCCGAAACGTCGGCGACCGGCAGGGTTTAACCTAGACCCGTGGCCAAGAAACTGATCGACCGTGCCCTACGTCTGGGCGAGGGAAAGAAGTTCCGCTCGTATGAGAAGCGGGTCGATTCGATCAATCGGATCGAGCCGGAGATGGAGATCCTCTCCGACGAGGAACTCCGCCAGGAGGCCGATGGACTGAGGAAGCGTGCGGCCGACGGTGAGTCCCTCGAGGAACTCCTCCCCGAGTCCTTCGCCCTGACCCGGGAAGCGGCGAAGCGAACGCTTGGCCAGCGCCATTACGACGTCCAGCTGATCGGTGGCATGGTCCTGAACGACGGTGGTATCGCCGAGATGAAGACCGGCGAAGGCAAGACCTTGACCAGCACCCTGGCGGTCGTCCTCAACACCCTGGCCGGGGGGAGCGTCCACGTGGTCACGGTGAACGACTACCTGGCCCGTCGTGACGCCCTCTGGATGAAGCCGATCTACGACCTGCTCGGGGTCTCGGTCGGCTGGCTCCAGGAAGGCGACGTCCCGATGACCCGCAGGGCCAAGTACGCCTGCGCCGTCACCTACGGGACGAACTCGGAGTTCGGGTTCGACTACCTGAGGGACAACATGGCCACCTCGATCGAAGAGAAGGTCCAGCGCGGCCACGACTTTGCGATCGTCGACGAGGTCGACAACATCCTGATCGACGAGGCCCGGACCCCGTTGATCATCTCCGGTGCCCCGGAGCAGGCAGCCCAGACCTACTACACCTGTGCCCGCCTGGCCAAGACGCTCAAGGGGGTGCCGGCCAAGGCGAAGCTGAAATCACAGGGCGAGACCCGGGACACCTCGGATGCCGAGTACGACTTCGAGTACGACGAGAAACACAAGACGGTCGCGCCGACCGAGCGCGGTGTCGCCGCGGCCGAGAAGTTCCTCGGGATCGACCACCTCTACACCGCCGAGAACGGCAACATGGTCAACCACCTGATCCAGTCGCTCAAGGCCGAGTCCCTCTACAAGAAGGACAAGGACTACGCGGTGGTCGATGGCGAGGTGATGATCATCGACGAGTTCACCGGCCGGATCCTCGAGGGCAGGAGGTGGTCGGAAGGCCTCCACCAGGCGGTCGAGGCCAAGGAGGGAGTGGCGATCAGGGAAGAGAACCAGACCCTCGCCACGATCACCCTCCAGAACGACTTCCGCCTCTACGAGAAGCTTTCCGGGATGACCGGTACTGCCCTGACCGAGGCGGTCGAGTTCATGAAGATCTACGAAGTGCCGGTGGTCGAGATCCCGACCAACGAAGCAGTCCTCCGCGACGACCAGAACGACCAGA
>JBJTBP010000006.1:0-2863 GCA_046091385.1 Solirubrobacterales bacterium
GTCCTCCCAGGTGGTCGACTTCCAGAGGGTGACCAAGGGACTGGAGTCGGCCGAGTCCGAGCATCTGCTCGAGGTCGACAGCCCCGAGCACACCTTCTACGAGGCGGTGGTCGGGCCGGACTCCCGGCTGGTCGGCCAGACACTCCAGGATGCCGAGTTCCGGACCCGCTACCAGGCCGCGGTCGTGGCCATCCGGCGATCCGGCAAGCGGATCGACCGCCAGCTCGGCAAGGTGACCCTCGAAGCCGGTGACACCCTGCTCCTGCTCGCCGGTCCCGACTTCCGGGTCCGTTCGAGGAGGGCGAAAGACTTCCTGGTCGTCCTCAGGATCGGCGGCCCGCCGCCCTCGGCCACGAAACGGGCTCCCTTCGTCGGAATCCTCGCGGTCGCGGTGATCACTCTCGCCGCCTTCGACGTGCTCTCGATCCTCGAACTCTCCCTGATCGCCGCCGGCTTACTGGTGGCTACCAAGACGGTCAGCATCTCCGAGGCCGGTGAGGCGATCGACTTCGGCGTGATCCTGCTGATCGCTGCTTCCTTCGGGGTGGGTGCGGCGATCGAGGTATCGGGGCTGGCCGAGGTAATCTCGAACGGCCTGATCGATCTGTTCGGCAGCTGGGGCGACCTGGGGATCATCTTTGCCCTGGCGCTCGCGATGACGATCCTGACCGAGCTCGCATCCAACAACGCGGCAGTGGTCGTACTCTTCCCCATAACGATCGCGGTTGCGGCCGAGGCGGGTCTCGATCCCCGGATCATGGTCCTGATGATCGCGATCATGGCCTCGTCCTCGTTCCTTACCGCGGTCGGGTACCAGACGAACATGATGGTCTACGGCCCCGGTGGCTATCGCTTTGGCGACCTGATCCGGGCCGGCCTGCCGCTCTCGATCACCCTCCTGATCACGGTCCCCCTGGTCACCTGGCAGCTGGCCTGAGCCGCTCCTACTGCTCGGACAGCTTGCTGCAGTCGGTGAAGGTCGCCCTCGAAGTCTGGTCGATTGCGAGGGCTCCCCGGATGGGGAGCCCCCTTTATTTCGACCGTTTGATGGAGACGGCGGGAATCGAACCCGCGTCCGTGGCCGCGTGACGAAAGGCGTCTACAGGCTTAGCCGGTGCTTTGTTCTCGTCCTCCGGGGTCCGCACCGGCGGGCACTGCGGAGGACCGAGTCCCGAAAAGTGTCCCCGCGGGGCCGGGACGGTCCCCGACGGGCTAGCCCGTTTCTGAAGCCGGTGCCCCTCCCCACGGGCCGAGGGAGGACCGACTCTCATCGCTTAGCTACTAACTAAGCAGCGAGGGCGAGCTCATGGTCCGCACGTATTGGTTTTTGCCGATTTTTTACGAGGCCATCGGCACCCTCGACCTGCAACCCTCCGCACGAACCGACCGCGTCGAAGCCTGTCGTCCCCTTGGATGGTGCCCACCGATCTTACGCGATCGGATTCCCCAGCCCAAAAGGAAGGTCCGCAGGAAATACCACTGCCCCGACCGGCGATAGAGTCGGGTGCAGTGAAGATCCTCGCCTTCAGTGACGTCCATCGCGACCTCGATGCCTGTGCCGGGCTGGTCGGCATGGCCGATGAGGTGGACCTGGTGATCGGCGCCGGGGACTTCGCCTCGGTCCACGAGGGGCTCGACGAGACGATCGAGGCGCTCTCCCCGATCACGACCGAGACGGTGCTGGTGCCGGGCAACAACGAGAGGGTCGACGACCTGCGGGACTCCGTCTCGCGGCTCTGGCCAGCGGCAACGGTGCTCCACGGTGACGCCGTCGAGGTAAACGGGATGCCTGTCTACGGACTCGGCGGTGGGGTACCGGTGACGCCCTGGGAGTGGAGCTTCGACCTGGACGAGGGTGAGGCAGCGGAAATGCTCGAGGCCCTCCCGGACCAGGCGCTCCTGGTCGTCCACTCTCCCCCCAAGGGGCACTGTGACCAGTCCTCCGGCGGGGAGCACCTCGGAAGTACGGCGATCCTCGAGGCGATCGAGCGGACCTCCCCGAAACTGGCCGTCTGTGGACACATCCATGAGGCCTGGGGCGAGCGCTCGACTGCCGGAAACACCGAGGTGGTCAACCTCGGACCATCGGGAACCCTGCTCGAAGTCGATTGACCCGAGGCTGAAGCCTCAGGTGGTGAGTCGGCCCCGCAGGGCTTCGACGACATCCGGGGTGAAGCCGGGGACGCGGCCCAAATCCTCGATCGAGCCGTAGCCTCCGAACCTCTCGCGGTAGGCCATTACCCGGGTTGCCTGGGTGACCGAGAGCTCGGCAGAGCGGAGCTCCTCGAACCCGGCAGTGTTGATGTTGACCAGGCCACCAGGCGCGGCCGGAGGCGGGGTCGGGATGCCGGACGAAGGTGGTGTTGGCGGCACTGCCTGCGGAGCAGGAGCAACGGGCGGTGGCGGGGAAGGCTGTGACGCGGGGGCCGAGCCGCCCCTGAGTGCCTCGGACGCGGTCCTCTCGGCCTCCTCGGCCCGGATCTCGGCCATCTGGGCCCTGTGCTCGGCCCTGTCGATCCTCGAGAGGACCTCGTTCAGGCGCCGCTCCTGCTCGCCCTCTTCAGCCCTGAGGTTTGCCAGCTGCTCGGCAAAGGCGGCCCGTCGCTCGGCCGCTTCGGCCCGGGCTTCGAGTTCACGCAGCCTCATTTCCGCATCGCCCAGGGTCTGCTCCCTGGTTGCGCGGTCGGCCTGGAGCCTGCGTTCGGCATCGGCCAGGTCGGGCGCGACTTGGCCCAATCCGGCTCCACCCTGATCGCCTGCAGGGGTAGTGGCGGCGGCAGCCGTCGTCCCTCCAGCGGTAGGTGTGACCGCTGGTGCTTCAGCGGAAGGGGTTACCGGAGCGCCCGTCTGGCCAGCCTTGATC
>JBJTBP010000007.1:0-2212 GCA_046091385.1 Solirubrobacterales bacterium
ACCCCGATCTGCCCACGACGTGGCGGCCGCGATCTGGGGCGACGTCGCGGTAACCCAGGCCTACCTCACCCTGTCCGAGGTCGTCGGTCACGTCGATGTGCTCCAGGAGGAAGGCCTGGTAACTGAATTCGAGCGTGATGGTGTCCTGATCTTCGAAGCGGTCTGATGAACGAACCCGGCAGGCAAAGCCGCATTCTGGTCATCGTCAACCCGCACGCGACGACCGTTTCCGACCGGCTCCGCAACCTGGTGATCTATGCGCTCCAGGGTCGCTTCGAGGTGGAGGTCGAGGCGACCGCGCGAAGGGACCACGCGATCGAGATAGGGCGGGGAGCACGTGACGGGGCCTGGGACATGGTGGTCGCGTTCGGCGGAGACGGAACGATCAACGAGGTGGCGAACGGGCTGGTCGGGACCGAGGTTCCGTTGGCGCTCCTTCCGGGCGGCAACACGAACGTGGTCTGTCGAACCCTCGGCATCCCGACGGACGTAGTCGAGGCAACCGAGCTCCTTCTGTCGATGGCCGACCGGCCCCGGACGAGGCGGATCTCTCTGGGTCGGATCGGCGATCGCCACTTCGTCTTCGCCTGTGGCCTGGGGCTCGATGCGAGCGTGGTCGAGAAGGTCGATTCCAACCCGTCCCTCAAGGCGAGTGCGGGGCCATGGTTCTACTCCTGGAAGGCGGTGACCAGCTACTACCGCGACTACCTGAGGAATCCCGTCAAGTTCGAGGTCTCCGCCAACGGACGGACGGTCGAGGGCCTGACCTGCCTCGCCCAGAACTCGGATCCCTACACCTACTTCGGCGACAGGCCGGTCCGCGCCTGTCCCCCGGTAACGATCGAAGACGGGGTCCTCTCGATGGCCGTCCTAAAGAGAGCCTCCCAGCTCGACACCATCGGCCTGATCCCACGCCTGCTCTTGGGACGGCACGATGCGGGTGGTCACCCCCAGGTGGAGACCTTCACCGGGGTGACCGAGGCCACCGCCCGAGCCTCGGAGCCCGGACGCGAGTTCCCGGTCCAGGTCGACGGCGACCACCTGGGGACGTACACCGAGGTCGCGATCTCCGCCGTCCCCGACGCGCTTTCCGTCGTGGCCTAGGATCGGCTGATGGCGACCGGAGAAGTAACCCTGATTCCGATCGGCCGCGAGGGCGCCGGCCTGAGCGATGTCCTCGCCGAGGTCGCCCGCCACCTCGCCTCCCAGGAAAAAGTCGAGTTCGAAATGAGGGCGATGGGAACGGAGCTCGAGGGAGACGTCCACGACATCCTCACGCTGGTCGGTGAGATCCAGGAAATTCCGTTGATGCTCGGCCTGCCACGGGTCTACACCGTGCTCAAGCTGGATAACCGGGTCGATCGCGACCAGGGCCTCAGCGAGAAGGTCGAGGCGGTCGAGCAGCACCTGCGGGAGGGCGAAACCGAGCTTCCCGGCCGGGCTACTCCCCCGGAGTGACCCGGTAGGCGTCGAAGACCGATTCGACCTGGCGAATCCTCGTCAGACAGTTCTTGATCTGTGAGGTGTCGCCGACCTCGATCACGAAGTTGTTCTTGACCATCGGGGGGTTGGTCGCACAGCTCGCCGAAATGATGTTCACGCCGGCCTCGGCCAGGCTCCGGGAGAGGTCTTCGAGCAAGCGGAGCCGGTCGTAGGCATCGACCTGGATCTCGACCCTGTAGGTCGCCTCGTTCTCCCCTTCCCATGACACGTCGATCATCCGCTCGGGGGATTTGCCGAGCTGGCTTGCGTTACGGCAGTCGGCACGATGAACCGTGATCCCGCGCCCGAGCGATACGTAGCCGAGGATCGGATCGCCCGGTACGGGACGACAGCACTTGGCCAGTCGGAGGGCGACGTTGGACTGGCCGTCGACCGAGATGCCAAATTCAGAGGCCTCGCGGGGTCGCTCCCTGTGGTCCGGGGTAACCAGGCCCGTCGCCCTGTCGGGCTCGATCATCTCCCCAGCCCTCAGCCTCTGCATCACCTTGTTCGAGGCGGTTCGGGCCGAGATCTTTCCCTGGCCGAGGGCGACGTAGAACTCCTCGGCTCGCCGGAAGCCCATCTCTCGCATGACCTCGGCGAGCAGCGGTGACCCAGAGAAGTGCTGTCCGGGGAGCTTCTGGCGCTTCATCGCCCGCGCCAGCTCCTCCCTCCCCTTCCGCTCGGCGTCCTCCCGGTTCTCCTCCCTGAACCAGGCACGGATCTTGTT
>JBJTBP010000008.1:0-12808 GCA_046091385.1 Solirubrobacterales bacterium
GCCGTCGGCGAGGTGCGGCATGTCCTCCACGGGAACGATCTTCGAAATCACACCCTTGTTGCCGTGGCGGCCGGCCAGCTTGTCGCCCTCGGCGATCTTCCGCTTGGTCGCCACGTGGACCCGGACCAGCTCGTTGACGCCGGTCGGCAGGTCGTGCCCCTCGTCGCGGCTGAAGGTCTTGACGTCGATCACAACGCCGCCCTCGCCGTGGGGGACCTTCAGCGAGGTATCGCGGACCTCGCGGGCCTTCTCCTTGAAGATCGCCCGGATCAGCTTTTCCTCGGCGGTCAGCTCGGTCTCGCCCTTCGGCGTGACCTTCCCGACCAGGAGGTCACCGGAGGCAACCTCGGCCCCGACCCTGACGATCCCCCGCTCGTCGAGGTTCCGCAGGCTTTCCTCCGAGCGGTTGGGGATGTCCCGGGTGATCTCCTCGTCGCCCAGCTTGGTGTTGCGGGCGTCGATCTCGTACTCCTCGATATGGATCGAGGTCAGCTCGTCGTCCTTGACCAGGCGCTCGGAGATGATGATCGCGTCCTCGAAGTTGTAGCCCTCCCAGGACATGAAGGCGACCAGGCAGTTACGACCGAGGGCGACCTCGCCGCCGGCGGTCGAGGAGCCGTCCGCGAGGACGTCCCCCTGCTTGACCTTCTGGCCGGCGGTGACTATCGGCCGCTGGTGGATCAGGGTGCCCTGGTTGGAGCGCATGAACTTATCCAGCGGGAACCGGTCGGTCCCGGACTTGCCCTTGACTTCGATCGCCTCGGCGTCGATGTAGGTGACCTGGCCGTCGTTCTCGGCGAGGACTACGTCGCCGGTATCGACCGCGGCGCGACGCTCCATGCCGGTCCCGACCAGCGGCGGGTCGGGCCGGAGCAGCGGCACGGCCTGACGCTGCATGTTGGAGCCCATCAGGGCGCGGTTTGCGTCGTCGTGCTCAAGGAACGGGATCAGGGCGGTCGCCACCGACCAGATCTGGGTCGGGGAGACGTCCATCAGGTCGACCTCGGTAGGGGTCGCGTTCCGCCAGCCGCCCTCGCCCGAGCGACAGAAGATCGAGGGTCCGACCAGCTTGCCGGTCTTCTCGTTCACCTCGGCCCCGGCCTGGGCGATCACCTTGCCCTCTTCCTGGGTCGCATCGAGGTGGACGATCTTGTTGGTGACCTTGCCCTTGTCGACCACCCGGTAAGGGGTCGTCACGAAGCCGTGCTCCGATACCTCGGCGAACGAGGAAAGCGAACCGATCAGGCCGATGTTCGGACCCTCGGGGGTCTCGATCGGGCACATCCGTCCGTAGTGGGTCGGGTGGACGTCGCGGACCTCGATCGGGGCCCGCTCGCGGGTCAGGCCGCCCGAGCCGAGCGCCGAGAGGCGCCGCCGGTGGGTAAGTCCGGCCAGGGAGTTGTTCTGGTCCATGAACTGCGAGAGCTGGGAGGAGCCGAAGAACTCCTTGAGCGAGGCGACCACCGGCCTGATGTTGATGATCGTCTGCGGGGTGATCGCGTCGGCATCCTCGGTCGTCAGACGCTCGCGAACTACACGCTCCATCCGGTAAAGACCGATCCGGAAGGCCTCCTGGATCAGCTCACCGACCGTCCGGAGCCTCCGATTGCCGAAGTGCTCGTACTCGTCCAGCCGATCGGCGACTGCCTCGCGCGGGTAGGTCAGGGCCTCGGCCGCGTAATCCTTGATCGGGTTCTCCTCGTCGATCTCCTCCGGGATGCCGAGCGCCTTCGGCACCTCGACCAGCTCGCGGACCAGGGCGACGATGTCCTCGTGGGTGAGTACCCGGGTGTCGAGGTCGACGTCGAGTCCGAGCCGGGCGTTCAGCTTGTACCGGCCGACCCGGGTCAGGTCGTAACGCTTGGGGTCGAAGAAGAGCTGCTCGAGCAGGGTCTTGGCGGCGTCGACCGACGGCGGCTCGCCCGGTCGCTGCTTCTTGAAGAGCTCGATCAGGGCACCTTCCTCGGTCTCGGTCTGCTCGGTGTCGGCGGCGATCGTGTGACGGATGTAGACCGAGTTGTCGAACATCTTCAGCATCTGCTCGTCGGTGTAGCCCATCGCCCTGAGGAGGACGGTCACCGGGAGCTTCCGCTTGCGATCGATGCGGACGTAGACCCGGCCCTTCTTGTCGATCTCGAGTTCCAGCCAGGAACCGCGGGAAGGCATCAGGTTGGCGGTGAAGACCTGCTTCTCGGCATCCTTCGGCGCCATCACGTAGGCGCCGGGCGAACGGACCAGCTGGGTGACCACGACCCGCTCGGTGCCGTTGATCACGAAGGTGCCCCGGTTGGTCATCCAGGGGAAGTCCCCCATGAAGACGGTCTGCTCGCGGATCTCCCCGGTTTCCCGGTTCTGGAAGGCAACTTTGACGTTGAGCGGCCGGGAGTAGGTGAGGTCGCGCTCGCGACACTCCTCGAGGGTCTGCTGGGGCTCGTCGAACTCGATGTCCCCGAAGACGATCGCCAGATTGCCCGTGTAATCCTCGATCGGCGATATGTCGGCGATCGTCTCCTGGAGCATGCCGTTCTTGGGATCGGTCAGCTCCTCGAAGGAACGGCGCTGTATGTCAATCAGATGGGGTGCTTCTAGGGGTGCTTCGAGTCGGGAGAAAGGTCGGCGGGCTACGGGGGCGCTAATTGCACGTGCCAAGGGCGGCAACTCCTCAAGGGGTCGTGGAAACGGCTGGTCCGGAAACGGCTGACGAGGCGGGGGCGGCAGTCACTTGGACCGCCTTCGCGCGCGACGCCGAAAGATAGCACAGCGTGTCGGGCGGGGCCCGGGGGCCCGCCCGACCGCAGGCTGCTCAGGATCTGCTCGCGGGCGCTACTTGATCTCGGCCGCGCCTCCGGCCCCTTCCAGCTCGGCCTTGAGCTTCTCGGCCTCGTCCCGCTCGATTCCTTCCTTGACCGGCGCCGGGGCTCCGTCGACCAGGGCCTTGGCCTCCTTGAGGCCGAGTCCGGTGGCTCCACGAACCACCTTGATCACCGGGACCTTCTTCTCGCCGACCTCGGTCAGGATCACGTCGACGGTGGCACCTTCCTCTTCGCCGCCGTCCCCGCCGGCCTCACCGCCTCCGCCGGCCGCAGGTGCAGCGGCCGCAACGGCGGTCGCCGAAACGCCGAACTCCTCCTCGAGCGCCTTGATCCGCTCGGAGAGCTCGAGCACCGAGATGCCCTTCAGTTCATCGATCCACTCTTCTGTGCTGGTTGCCATGTTCTTCGTTCCTTTCCGTTCGAAGTTCCCTGTGGGCCAGGTCGTTCAGGGCGACCGAGCCCCCGCTCACGCCTCTTCGCCGTCCCCTTCGGAAGACTCCTCGTCCCCCTCGGAATCGTCGTCGGTCGAGTCGGAATCCTCCTCGGCCGCTTCGTCCCCCTCGGAAGAACCCTCTTCCCCCTCATCTTCAGCCGGTTCCGCCGCTCCGTCCTCACCGCCGTCTCCCTCGGCCGACTCGTCCGCTTCACCAGACTCCTCGTCGCCTCCGGTCTCCTCCCCGGTCGACTCGTCGGACGTCGGTTCCTCCGAGGTCTCCTCAGCGGTCTCCTCCGCCCCCGCATCCTCCGGAGCAGCCTCCGGTTCGGCGTCGCCACCGACCAGGCCCTGTTCGGCAATCTTCGAAAGCTGGATGGCGAGGCCCTGGACCATCGAGCCGAGACCCCTGGTCAGGGTGACGATCGGGCTGGCGACCATCCCGGCAAGCTGGGCGTTCAGGGCGTCGCGGGACGGAAGCCTCGCGATTTCCTTGAAGCGATCCTCATCGAGCAGCATGTCGCCCATCAGTCCGCCCTTGTAGGAGAGGACTTCGTACTCGCGGTTGAAGGTCGTGATCGCCTTGGCTGCCGTGGCGGTATCGCCTCGGACGAAGGTCAGGGCGGTCGGACCGTCGAGCATCGGCTCGAGTTCGGCTACCCCGGCCTTCTCGGCGGCCAGTTTGGTCAGGCGGTTCTTGACCACCCGGAAAGAGGCGTCGGCCTCGCGCAGCTTGCCCCTCAGCTCAGCCGACTGGCTGACCGAGATCCCCCGATAGTCGATCGCGAAGATCGACTCGGCTTCGCGGATCTCCTCGCCGAGCTCTTCTACCAGCGCCTCTTTCCGTTGCCTGTCCACGTGGTTGGTTCCGTTCCGTCTCTATCTGGTGTCTGGCCTCGACCGGGCGGAAACGAAAAAGTCCGCCATCAGGCGGACTCGGGGTCGAGAAAAAGACCTCTGGATCCACCTGCGCCGGATTTACGAGCTATCGCCCGACCGACGGTCTTCGGTTGGGCCGGAATATACAGATCCGACGGGGAGGGACCCCGTTGGGTCAGGCTTCCTGGTCCTCGTCCGACCCCTCGACGGAGTCTTCGTCGCCGACTTCTTCCGATTCCGGTGCGGAGGCTTCATCGTCATCGTCGGTCGCCTCGGCCTCTTCCGCTGCCGGCTCCGGTTCCTCGACCTCCTCGACCTCCACCTCTTCCGCCACGGGTTCCGATTCCTCGACCTCCACCTCTTCCGCCTCGGCAGCTGGCTGATCGGCTTGGGCTTCGGAAGAGCTGCCATTCGATCCGACAGGTGCGCCGCCGAGGATCTCGCCCTCGGTGGTCAGGGTCGGGTCGATCGGGATCCCGGGGCCCATCGTGGTCGAGACCGAGACCGAGATCACGTAGCGGCCCTTGGCGGCAGAGGGCTTGGCCCTGGTGATCTCGTCCATCACGGCCGCATAGTTGTCGAGCAGACGCTGGGGATCGAACGAGGCCTTGCCGATCACCATGTGGACGATCGCCTGACGATCGGTCCGGTACTCGACCTTGCCCGACTTGGTCTCGCCGACCGCCTTCTCGATGTCTTCGGTAACCGTGCCGACCTTGGGGTTCGGCATCTTGCCCGAAGGGCCGAGGATCCGTCCCAGCCTGCCGACTACCGGCATCTGGTCCGGGGCGGCGATCACTACGTCGAACTCGTCGAAGCCTTCCTCGATCTTCGCCGCCAGGTCCTCGCCTCCGACGATGTCGGCCCCGGCAGCTTCGGCATCCCGAGCCTTGTCGCCCTGGGCGAACACGGCCACACGGACATCACGACCGAGGCCATGCGGCAGGGCGAGGGTGCCCCGGAGCTGTTCCTCGGCGTGCTTGACGTTCACCCCCAGGCGGACGTGGAGCTCGACCGACTCATCGAAGCCGGCGGAGGCCGTCTGGGCGATCAGGTTCATCGCCTCGGCCGGCGGGTAGAGCTGTCCTCCCTGGACCTTCTCGCGCTGCATCCGGTATCGCTTGCCGTGGGCCATCCGTCACTCCTCCACGTCGACGCCCATCGACCGGGCGGTGCCGGCGATGATCTTCGAGGCGGCGTCGAGGTCGTTGGCGTTCAAGTCCGGCATCTTTCGCTCGGCGATCTGGCGAACCTGCTCCTTGGTGATCGTCGCCACCTTCTCCATGTGGGGAACGCCCGAGCCCTTCGGTATCCCACAGGCCTCCTTGATCAGCACTGCGGCCGGCGGCGTCTTGGTGATGAAGTCGAAACTCCGGTCCTCGTAGACCGTGATCTCGACCGGGATGATCGTCCCGCCCTCTTCCTGGGTCTGGGCATTGAAGGCCTTGCAGAAGTCCATGATGTTGACCCCGTGCTGACCGAGTGCAGGGCCGACCGGAGGGGCCGGGTTCGCCTGACCGGCCGGGATCTGGAGCTTGATCACTGTCGATACTTCCTTCGCCATCTCTTTCCCTTCGTAAGCCCCCTGGCTTCCTAGATCTTCTTGACCTGCTCGTAGCCGACCTCGGACGGGGTCTCCCGCCCGAAGATAGAGACCAGCACCTTTAGCTTCGCCTGGTCGTCGTTTATCTCGGCGATCTCACCGGAGAAGTCGGCCAGCGGGCCGCTGATGATCTTGACCGTCTCGCCGATCTCGAACTGGGCCTGGGTCCTCGGGCGCTCGGCCGTCTCGCGGTGGAGCAGGCGGTCGACCTCGGGCTTGGTCAAAGGCACCGGGGTATCCCTCGGTCCGACGAACCCGGTCACCCCGGGGGTGTTCTTGACCAGGCTCCAGGCGTTGTCGGTCATCTCCATGTTGACCAGCACGTAGCCGGGCATGGTCCGCTGTTCGACCTGGATCCGCTGGCCGTCCTTTACCTCGGCCACCTGCTCGGTGGGGACGATCACCTGCTTGATCCGGTGGGTCTGTCCCATCGAATCGACCCGGTGCTCGAGGTTCTGCTTGACCTTGTTCTCGTGGCCCGAGTAGGTGTTGATCACGTACCAGCGAAACATTTCTCTCCCGTCTTCTCCCGACTCCCCTAGATGACCCTCTGGACGAGCCAGTTGAAGGCGAGGTCGAGAACGCCCAGGTAAAGGGCGGCGACGATCACGAAGACGAGGGTTACAGCGGTCGCCTGGATCAATGTTTCGCGGTCTGGCCACTGGACCCGCCGCAGCTCGGCCACGCAGGAAGCCAGGAAGGCGATCACTCCGGTGCGCTTGCGCTCACCCTTTGCCGCCTCTGCCCGCTTGGCGAGAAGCTCCTCTTCCTTCTTCTTCTGCTCGGCCTTGGCCCGCTTCTCGGCTTCCTTCTTCTTGCGCTTCTCCTCGCGGGACTCGATCCGGGACTTCTTCGGGGCGTCCGGCGTCTCGAGGGTCTCTTCAGGTGCACCGGCGGCCATTCCGGCCTCGACCGCCTCGATCTCGGCGATGTCGCCGGACTTCGGCACCTGGGTGTCGTGCTGGGCCTGGGAGTCGGACTCTGGGGCCGCCTGGCCCTTCCGCTCGGCCTCCTCACGGGCCTTTCGCTCGGCCTTCTTCTGGGCGCGCGACTTGGCCATCAGCGGGTTTCCTTATGAGGCTGGTGGCTCTTGCACCATTGGCAGTACTTGCGTACCTCGAGACGGTCGGGCGTGTTCCGCTTCGACTTGGTGGTCTCGTAGTTCCGGCGCTTGCAGCTCTCGCAGGCCAGGGTTACCGCTATGCGGACGTCTCCGCGTGCCATCTTGCTTCTCTTCTCAAACTCTCTCCCGGGCGCTCAGGCGAACCGGGCCTCAATCAATAGAAAAACCTCGGCCGGAAGGGCGAGGCGACCGCCAAGAATAGCGGTTTCCAACGGCTTGGGAGCCGATGGGGGTCGCCGATGCGATCAGGGCATCGGGACGATGCCGCCCGACCGGACGGCCTCGAGGGCTCGCCCGAGCCGGGGGTGGAACACCTCGATCTGGAGGTCCGGGTGTCCACGGAAGGAGAGGACCAGGCGGTCGCCCCTCATCCGGTCGAGGAAACCGACCCCACCCGGGAACTCGACCGGGGCCCGCCCCGGTTCGCCGGCGAGCCTCGAGGTCGCCTCGAAGGCCTGGGAGAAGGGGTAGCTGCCGATCGTGAAGTACGCATTGGTCGAAGTCTCGGGGTCGACCCCGTCGGGCAGGTACCGGACGTGGACGTTCTGGCGAGAGTCCTCGTTCATCGCGACCTTCATCCCCGGAAGCCGACCGGCCCAGAAGACCGGGTGGCCGACCGTCTTGACCATCTCCCCGGCCCGCTTCAGGGAGACCAACCGGGCGCCATCGAAGGGATCATCGACCGGCGCCTGCCTGCCAGCGCGACCTCCGGGCACCAGCGCCCAGACGAGCAGCCCCCCGACTACCAGCGCTCCGACTCCGAGGATCGTGCCCAGGCGGACCCGATCTGGGGTTTCGCTCTTTCCAGGGGATGGGGTTTTCGGGTTCATGCCGTGAATGCCTCGATGGTCGGCCCCCTTCCGACCCTTCGGAATCCTAGTGACCCCAGGTCACCAGCGGTTCTTTTTCGGGGGAATCCGGTGAGATCATCCCCCCGATGAACGACGAGGCCGAGACCGACGGGGACCGCGACAGGGCCAAGGCCCGGCGGATCGTCTCGCGGATCGAGGAGCGCCGGGAGGTCCATCGCCAGATGCATTGGCTGCCCCGGGTGATGGTCGCGACGGTCGGCTTCCTGGTCCTGCTGGCCGGGTTGGCGATGCTCTTCCTGCCCGGCCCAGCGATCCTGGTGATCCCGATCGGCCTGGCGATCCTCTCGCTCGAGTTCGTCTGGGCAGAACGCCTCCTGGAGAAGGCACTCGAATCGGGGGCGACCTTCGGCGGCTGGCTCGGCAGACTGGTTCGACACCGGAACTTCCTGCTGGTCGTGGCTGGGCTCCTGGCGGTGGGGGCGGTAGCGGGCTTCCTGCTCCTCGTTTGAGCCGGGCACTGGCCAAGTCTTCGCTCCGAGCAGCGGGAGGAACGGAAGCACGGCGGGATAATGGATCGATGGTGGTGTTTTTCAGATTTGTTGCTCTGGTGACCGCGATCCTCGGGGTCATCTCGATCCCGACCTCTGCCGGATCGCCGGGACTCGAAATCCCCGCTTCGGCCCAAGCGAGCACGGGACCGAGCTGGTCCGACGAGTTCAGGGGGCGGTCCGGTCTTCCTCCGAGCCCACGGCGCTGGACTTACGACACCGGGGCGACTGGGTGGGGGAACGGGGAGCTCCAGCGATACACGACATCCCGGGCCAACTCCCGCCTCGACGGTCGCGGGAACCTGGTGATCGTCGCTCGACACCGAGCCGGGAGTGGTCGGAAGAGGGGTTCCTACACTTCGGCGAGGCTGACCACCGCCAACCGTTTCTCGTTCCTTTACGGGAAGGTCGCGATCAGGACGAGGCTCCCCCGGGGCCGGGGCCTCTGGCCCGCCTTCTGGATGCTGGGAACGAGGTTCCCTCGGCTCGACTGGCCTTTCTGCGGGGAGATCGACGTGATGGAGAACCTCGGGCACCGGCCGAACGTCTCCTACGGCTACGTCCATGGCCCCGGCTCCCTTGCCGAGGTGGGCGTTGGGGGCAGCAACCGGTCAGATCGACCGCTCTCCGACAGTTTCCACGTCTTCTCGGCGGAGTGGTCCGCGGACCGGATCTCCTTTGCGGTCGACGGCTATCGGTTCGAGACGGTCGAGAGGGCGACCTACCCGGCTGGCCAGACCTGGGCCTACGACCAGGAGATGTTCCTGCTGCTGAATCTCGCCGTGGGCGGTGGCTGGCCAGGCAAACCGACTGCGGGCACCCGCTTCCCGGCCAGGCTGTTGGTCGACTGGGTGAGGGTCTGGGAGGGCGGCCGCCCCCCTCGATGATTCTCCGATCGGCGCTACCGTTCGACCGGTGAAGTGCGATGTGGCAATCGTCGGAGCTGGGATCGCCGGGCTTACCGCGGCCGAAGCGTTGACCGAGGCAGGGCGGGATGTGGTGGTGCTCGAGGCCCGGGATCGGGTCGGGGGCAGGACCTTCAACACCGAGATCGGCGGCGAGGCCAACGAGCTGGGAGGCCAGTGGGTCGGCCCCTACCAGGACTCGATGCTGGCGATGCTCGAGCGGCTCGGCCTCGAACTTTTTCCGACCTACCGGGAGGGCGAACACGTCTACGTGGACGAGGATGGCGGCCCGCACCGCTACTCCGGCGACCACCCGCCACTCGGTGAGGCCTCCGAGAAGGCCCTCGCCGAAGTCGACGCCAAGCTCGACGCACTGGCCAAGGAGCTCGACCCGGAAGCTCCGTGGGAGCACCCCGACGCAGAGGCCCTCGACTCGATAACCCTCGAGGCATGGCTGGATCGGGAGATGGACGACGAGATCGCCCGAAACCTGATGCGTTCGTGGCTTGCGGGCGGCTTCATCGCCAAGCCTGCCCACACCTTCTCCCTCCTACAGGCCCTCTGGATGATCGCCGGGGCCGGTGGGACCTTCGAGTTGCTCGAGCCGAGCCAGTGCCTGGCCAGTCGGGTGCTCGGCGGCTCGCAGCTGGTCTCGATCCGGTTGGCAGAGCGGCTGGGCGACCGGGTGATCCTCGATTCGCCGGTCAAATCGATCGAATGGTCGGACGGTGGCGTGGCGGTCCACTCGGCCAAAGCGGACGTGGAGGCCGAGCGAGTGATCGTGGCCGTGCCTCCCAACATGACCAACTCGATCCGCTTCATTCCGGCCCTCCCCGGGTGGCGACAGCGGATGACCCAGGACCTCTCCCAGGGCAGCATCATCAAATGCCTGGCCGTCTACGAGGAACCGTTCTGGAGGGAAGACGGGCTGTCAGGACAGGGCTTCGCGCCTTACGGACTGGTCAGCGAGATCTACGACAACTCCCCGCCCTCGGGGTCGGTCGGGGTGATCGTCACCTTCCTTGCCGGCGAGAAGGCCGAGAGCGCCGCGAGAATGCTGCCCGAGGAGCGCCGCGAGGCAGTCCTCGAGGGGATCGCCGCCTATCTCGGTCCCAAGGCGAACGACGCAACCGGCTTCATCGAGGTCGACTGGGCCGACGAAGAGTGGACCCGCGGGGCCTACGGAACGAGCTTCGGGCCGGGCGGCCTGACCCGTTTCGGAGAGGATCTTCGACGATCGGTGGGACCGATCCATTGGGCCTGCACGGACATCGCAGGGATCGGACACATCCATATGGACGGGGCGATCCGCTCGGGCCAGGCTGCGGCCGCAGCCTGTCTTTCCTGATCGGCGGGGACGCCCGATAGAAGCCCTCCACCGGACTCGAACCGGTGACCCCTTCCTTACCATGGAAGTGCTCTACCAACTGAGCTAGGAGGGCACGAATCTGGCCTGGGCAGGCTATCGGTCGAACACTCCCGGTGGCCGAGCCCCCGGCCCCAGGGAATGGACCTACGAACTGGCTCGCGTGGCTCCCTCGCATTCCCGGCCAAAGCTCTCCCGCCCTTCGGCCGGAGGGGTCCGATGGACCGATCGAGCGGGTCCAGTGCCGATCAGGAGCCGGGTCGGCCCGGGGGCTTGGAGGGACCGCCACCAGAACCGCCGCCAGGGGTGCTGCCCGAGTTGCCTGGGCTGCTTCCGGAACCGCCGCTACCCCCGCTGGAGCCTCCGGAGTTGCCGGGGCTCTCGGGCCTGCCTCCACCGCCTGAACTGCCGCTACCGGAGTTACCCGGGCTTCCGCCTGAGTTACCGCCGCCGCTTCCGCCGGACCCGCCTGAGTTACCAGGGCTCTCGGGACGTCCGCCGGAGCCGGAGTTACCAGAGCCACCGCCGGAGCCACCCGAGTTGCCAGGGCTCTCGGGTCGCCCGCCGCTAGGACCCGCTGGGGCATCCGCTGGCTTTCCGGAGCCACTTCCAGATGAAGGCGTTCCCTCCGGCCGGCCTCCACTTCCGGAGGAACCCGATCCACTGGAAGGACGGGCAGGCATGTCGCCCGAACCCGGCCGTCCGCCTGAGCCTCCGGGGATCACCGGGGCGGGGCCGTCTCCGGGTCGTGGACCCGGAACGAGGATGTCGGAACCGGGACCCCCGACAGCCTCCAGAACCACTTCCTCATCGCCTGGCCCCCTGACCACGATCCGCCCATCCGCAGTCCGGACGACCGAGCCACCCTCGACGGTCTTCGCGCCGGAGTCGGTGACGATCACGGGGTTGCCTCTGGAATCGAACTCGAGCTGGACGGAGCTCTCGACTCCGCCCGTATCGGCAGTGACCGCGGAGGAGTCCCTGTCGCCCTTGACGATCCGCTCCTCGACCGCGACGCCGGCCGCCACCGTGCCGGTCGCGACCACCGCAACGGCCGCGATCTTCGCCGCGCCACCGCTCGCCAGGCCCGCGAAGATTCCGCCTGCACCGACGGCCGACCCGCCGGCGCCACCGGCTGCCCCGACGGTCGCTGTTGCCCCCGCCGCAGCGCCGGCCGAGGATGCGGTGGCAAAGGCACCGGTCAGGTCGGAGGCGAGCCAGATGATGAATGGGGCCGGAATCAAGGCGCCAAGGGCGTTCCTGAGTCCCCTCCTCGCCCTGAAGATCAGCTGCTTTGTCGCACCGGTAGAGATCGCCAGTTCCTTGGCGATCTCGTCGTGTGTGTAGCCGCCGAGCTCCTTCCCGACGATCGCGTCCCGTTGTGCCTCGGGCAGAGCTGCCAGGGCCGTGACCAGATTCTTCAGGTCCTCCCTGTTCTCGGCCTCACGCTCCGGGGTCGAACGGGAGACCTCGGTACCGACCAGCTCGGTGTGTTCATGCTTCTTGCCATCACGGATCTCGTTCAACGCCGTGTTCTTGACGATCCGGTAGAGCCAGGCCTTGGGTTCCGCGACCTCTTCCGTCGCCAACGCCCGGTGGGCCTTGACCAGGGACTCCTGGACCACATCCTCGGCCCGATCGGCGCCGACGATCGCCCCTGCGAAAGCGACGAGAGGCGTCCGGTAGCGGTCGACCAGCTCGTCGAAGGCCGGGTCTACCCCGCGCCTGAAAAGGTCTGAAAGTCGTTCGTCCGATTGCATCCTGAGCGTCGCCCTCGCGAGCCTGGGTGCGGTTTTCGTGGCCTTCTTCTGCGGCATCAGTCGATCCATCCTAGCGGCATCCGGCGGCCCGAAAACCGAACCGTTCAGAAGTGAGACCCGTCCGGGGGAGGAAAGTCACGCGGCTTCTTTCGGACTTCCTATGCGCCAAGTGAGGCTGAAACCAGCCCAACCGCCCGCTCGACATCCGCCTCGCTCGAATCCCACGATGCGACCAGACGGACCAGCCCATGGTCGCCCAGTTCGAAGAGCAGGGGACGGTTGGGAGCCGAGGCATCGACGAACTTGCGGGCAGGTTCGAGGGGCAAGGAACAGAAGACGATGTTCGCCTCGACCGGCTGGGCGATGACCACCCCTTCGAGCCCGGAAAGACGCTCGGCCAGCAGGGAGGCGATCCCGTTGGCATACCCGGCAATCGCGAGGCCGAGTCCCTCGGTCAGCAAGGCACTTAGCTGGGCCGAGACGAAGCGGGCCTTGGCCGGCAACTGGAGAGAGCCCTTCTGCCAGATCCCGAACCCGTCGGCGAGGTCCGGATCCGCGAAGACGAC
>JBJTBP010000009.1:0-30428 GCA_046091385.1 Solirubrobacterales bacterium
GGCCTCTCCGGACCCCCAGGCAGGGGGCCTTCCGCCAGGAACCCAGCCCGCGAGCAGCAGGCCCAGGTAGATGAACCAGGCGAGGGTGAACAGCGTGAAGAACGAGAAGACCACCCCGAGTGCGATCCCGAGCGAGCCCCAGAAACGACTCAAGAGTCCGGTCCGAAGGCCCCAGAGCGCGGTGTAGACGACGGCGATCGTGAAGCCGAGCAGCCCGGCCAGGCCGAAGCGTGTCTCGATTCCGGCGACCGAAGTGGAGGTCCGCTCGTCCCGGGCCGCCTGCTCCTCGCAGGTCGCCTTCGGGTCGTCGGGCGCCGTGCCTTCCTTGTCGGCCTGGCGATCAAGGCATCGCTGGATCGCTGCCGGGCCGTCCTCGGTGAATTTGCCTGCCGCCTCGGTCACCGCGATCGCCCCGAGCAGCGACCCCGCAGCGAGGAAGATCGGGGCGACGATCACCACGCCGAGAAGCCCGGAGCGGACCCGTGAAGCCCTCGCGGCCGCCGCCTTGAACAGGAAAACGAGCGGAACCGCGAGGAGGAGCCAGCCGATCGCCTGGACCACGCTCGCCAGGACGAGCGGCGTGGGGTCGGCATCAATGTCGCGGAGCTTCTCGGCCAGGCCGGCCGTGGTCCGGACTGCGGCGGCCGACTCGCCGAAGGTGGCGAGGACCAGCGCGACACCGGCGACCGAGGCGATCCCTGCCGGCAGAAGCCAGCGGCGCTCCCGCTCGACTATCGCTTCCCTCTCAGGCATTGGGCATCAGGATCGGTCCGGTTCGTTTCCAGTCGTGATCGGGCGGGGCGGTGAACCCTACCGCTCGGACTCCGCCGGATCCTCGCGGTCGACGACCTCTTCTTCTGCATTCTGGGTTCGCACCGGGTAGTACTCGTGGTCGACCGGCCCGGCGATTCGGGAGACCCGGTCGCCGACCCAGAGGACCAGGTCGAACAGCGGGGAAAAGAGCGCGATCGGTCGCTCCAGCGGAGAGTTCCCTCCGGCCTGGCTTCCCGTGCCACTCCCGTTCCCTCTCTCCCGTTCGGCCACGATCCGAATACGCTACCGCCGCCGTGGAGGTCGACCTGCCAAAGGTTCCCCTCGAAGCCGGACTCGGCCCGGAGAATCCGCCCTGCCCGGTCTGTGGGGAACCGATCTTTCCCTGGCTCGAGCTTCCGGGTGGAGCCGGCCTGGCCCATCGCTGCGAGGAGTGCGGACTCGGGATCCTCGGCCCGGAAGGGAACCGGGTGACCGTGCTTGCAGATCTGGAGAGCGAGGCCTCGGGCGAGGGGTGGATCACCTATGAGAACCGGGATTCGACCCAGGCCAGGTTGACCGGCGGCGGGTGGGCCGGACTCGAGACCGACCATGACTTCCGTTTCACCCCGGACGCGGTCGACCGCCTGATGGCCGCGGAGGATCGCCTGGTGACCGAACGCCGGCCCCGCCTGGGCAGATCGATCCCGGGGATGTGGCAGAGCCTGATCAACACCTTCACCTTCGGACATAACGTCGCCCTCGGCGCGTTCGGCGCAGGCCGATCGGTCAAGGCGGATCAGGCCTGGATGCGTGCCCTGGACTGGTTCATCACCGCCGTCCTGGCGGTGCCGGTCCTGATCCTTTCGATACCGCTAGAGCTGATCGGGACCGCGACCGGCAAGTGCGGCCGCTACTCGATCCGTACTACCGCTCCCTGAGACGAGCCTAAGCCTCGACCAGGAGTGAGAAGGCCTCACCGGTCGCTTCGACCCCGAGCGCCACGAGCTCGAGGCGCTCGGCCCCGGGGATCCGTCCGACCACGGAGTCGGCCGCCTCCCGAAGCAGCAGTGGCGAGTCACCGACCGAAATCAGGAGGACCCGGGCTTCGATTTCCTTGAACCGAGCCGGGTCGAGCGGCCAGTCGGGGACGGCGGGGAGCTCGACCAGGAAGGACCTGGGGGCAACGGACCCGTGGTCTGCCAGCTCACCGAGTCGACCGGCCCCGGCACCGAGGGTTTCCAGGTCACCGGAGAGAAAGAGTTCGTAGGCCGCCTCCGGCCCCCCGGACTCGACCGCCTCTCGAACCAGCTCCCCATCTGCCGATACGCCCTCGGTCGCCCCGGTGAGCAGGCCGAGGATCGGGGGGTCGATCATCGCGACCGCCGCCACCCCGTTCGGCCGGGACAGGGCGATCTCGAGGGCAACCACGGCGCCCAGGCCCTCGCCGAGGATCGAAAAGGGCTCACCCACCTCGTCTGGGCTGTCGAGTGAAGCGAGGATCGCGGTCGCCTGTTCGGCGATCGAGGTTCGCCGGTAGTGCTCCGGGGCCGGGCTGGAACCCCAACCCGGTCGGTCAGGGGCCGTCACCTCTACCTCGACCGCGATCCGATCCTTCGCCGCCTCGAAGAAACGGGATGAAGTCCCGGTCCCGTGGACCGCGAGGACTGAAGCGCCCTCACCCCAGGAGGATGAGTGCAGTCCGCTCAGCGAAGGCCCTGGCGGGCTTCCCTGACCAGGGTCACCGCCTCCGGGAAGACGATCCTGATCGCGTCCCGGGCCTGCATCGCCTGCTGGTCGGGAGAGCCGGTCAGCTCGAGCTGGCCCAGGGAGGCCACGGTCATCTCGACCGCCAGCCGGATCGCATTGTCGGCCCAGGCGACCTCCTGGGAGGACTGCATCTGCTCGGCCATCTCCTGCATCCGGGCGCGGAGCTCCTCGGGATCTCCAAACATGTCGAACGGTGAGCCTTCCATGAAGGAAATGTAGCCGTTTCGACCGGCCCGGCCAGGGAACTGGCCATCGGGGCCACCTATGGTCGTCCCAGATGGGCGGGAGATCGAACATGGGCGGCGAGGAGGGCTCGACCACGGTCGAGCAGACCGGGCTCCTCGCCCTGCTCGGCCTCGCGTTTGCCGCCGCCCTTCTTTTCATTGCCGGCGGTCTGGGCCCCGAGACCGGGCGGGGGCTCGCTACCAGGATCGCCAACCGGATCGCCTGCGGGCCGCTGGAACCGGGTCCTTGCCCCAGGCACCCGGCGGTCGATGCGTACGGGCCGACCGTGGCCGCGGCGCTCAGGGCCGTCGCCCCATCCGACCTGGTCAGACAGGACGGGGCCGGCCGGAACCTCCTGCCCGTCGACTACCGGCGGTGCCGAATCCCGTCCTGCGCGGAGGTCGATCCCGCTCGACCGGAGCTCGACCTGACCCTCTCGAACCGAAGGACGACCCTGTTCACAGAGGCTTCGCGATCCGGAGGAAGGCTCGACCTGACCTGGTGGGCCTGGCGCCCGGGGATCGGGTGGGACGCCACACACAGGTCGGTCGGAACGATCGAGGCCGATGCCGTACGGGGAACCCCGGTCCGCCTTTCCGATAGCCCCATGCTGGTTCCGCTCGAGGCCCTCGACGGCCGAAACCACACCCGGTTCGGGCCCGACGAACGTCCTCCCTGGCAGTGGGCCGTGCCCTCGAACCACGACTCGCGAACCGAGTGATCCCGAGGGCCGGCCTCCCCGTCCAGGCACGCTTTTCGGCTCTTGGCCTGTTACCTTCCGCGAGTTCGTTCAGTCCGTATCCCACTTCGAAAAGGAGTCCAGATGCGCCGCATGCTGCTAGTCGCCCTGCCGATCGTTGCCGCTGTCATGGTCGGTTGCGGAGGCGAGTCGGAGATCTCTTCGCTCAAAGGCACCTGGATCGGCACCGGCACCGGTTTCGACGGCAGCTCCTACCAGGAGGTGACCGCGAAGATGGTGATCACGGAGGTCCGCGAGGACAGCGACACCTTCCTCGGTCAAAAGCAGACCAAGGAGAAGGGCGGGACTTACGGACCGAAGACGACCATCCGAGGTGCGATAGGGGCAGACGGCGTGATCTCGATCACCGACGACGACGGCTACGCATTCTTCGAGTTTTCCGAGGACACCCTCGAAGGCCAGTACCTCGAAGCCAATCCCAAAGCGGGAACGGCCAAGAACTTCACCTTCGAGCGCCAGTAACGCCTAGGCCGGGGAAGCCCGGTTCCCGGAACGCGCAGGGGGCGGGTCACCAGGCGGCCCGGCACTCCTCCATCACCCCGGCGCCCTCTGCCAGCTCGATCCCGTCGATCGCCCCGGTGAAGGTGCCGAAGCGATGCAGGTCGTGGGAACGGAGGAGGCCGAAATCGTCGTCGCGGAGCCGTTCGGCCCCGTCACGAAAGTGGAACTTAAGGTCCGGGCCGGTCTCGAAGGAGACACCGTCGAGGTCGTGGAAGACGACCGGGGCGACCTCCCGCGGGTGGCCCTCGACCCAGACCGTTCGCTCGCTGTCCTCCGGGGTGTCGTTGACCCCGCTGACCAGGTTCCAGGCGACCGGGCGACCTTCGATGTCGGTCCCGATACCGGCCGACCAGAGCCAGGCCGTGTGACGGGTGTGGAAGCCGGCCGTCTCATCATCGACCCCCCGGCCCTCGACCTGCCACTGCCTCCCGTCAGCCTCGATCCTCCCGCGGATCGGGATGCCGGCTCGCTTGCGAGTCCAGACCCAGGCCCGTCCGCTCGGGGAGACGCACTCCATCGGCTCACCCTCGCCCAGCTCCAGGGTGGCCCTGACCGAGCCTGACTCGAGCCGGGCGTAGTCGCCGTCGATCGAGACCTCGGGCCGACCCGGACCGATCTGGGTGTGGTCGATCACCCGACCTTCCATGCGATCCCAGAGCGACCAGAAGCACTGCCTGACCGGGCCGACCGAGAACCGGGCCATGAACAGCATCACCTCGTCCCCGTAGAACCCGACGTAGCGCCACCGCTTCCTCGGCCGGCCGAGCCAGGCCAGCGGCATCTGTTCCGGCGGCAGGGGGAGGTCCGGGCGGCCGGGTCCCGGGCCCCGCCACGGGAGGCCTGCGACAGCTTCCGACCGGGTGCTTCCGGGTGCCAGGAGTTGCGCCATCGCGGCATTACACTACCCCGCGATGACCCAGGATTCCGATCCCGGGGCAGCCGGGTCCGCCGCGATCGACGCGGGCGGCCCCAACGCTCCGGAAGTACCCGATAACCCCTCCTTCGACCCGGCCGACGAGGCGATGTGCTCCCGTGCCCGCGACCGGTTCACAGGCGACCGCAACCGGCGGCGGCAGAAGCGTTCCGGCCATGCCACGCCGCCCCAGCTGATCATCATCGGCGGGCTCAAGTGCGGGACGACCTCGCTCCACCATTACCTCGGCCTCCACCCCGAGATCCACATGTCGAAGCCGAAGGAACTGAACTTCTTCGTCGAGGAGCAGAACTGGGACCTCGGCCTCGACTGGTACGAAAGTCGGTTCGATGACCAGTTCCCGGTGAGTGGAGAATCCTCCCCCCACTACACGAACCGGCCCCGCTTCAACGGTGTCGCACAGCGGATCCACGACAACTGCCCCGACGTACGTCTGATCTACATGGTCCGGGACCCGATCAGCCGGATCCTCTCCCACTGGGTCCATGCCACAGGCGCTGGCTACGAGACCCGCGAGTTCGTCGAGACGCTCTCCCTCCCCGACACCTCCTACATCCACCGCTCGATGTACTGGATGCAGCTCCAGCCCTACCTCGAGTTCTTCGACCGGGATCGGATCTCGGTGATCTCCCAGGAGGAGTTGAGCCGGGACCGCGAGGGCACCATGCGAAAGGCCTTCTCCTTCCTCGGGGTCGACCCCGATTTCACCTCGGAGCAGTTCGACCGCGAGTGGGAGAAGTCGAGCGCAAAACAGGAGGGCAAGTACCAGGTGATGGAGAAGCTGATCAAGCTCCCGGGCCTGCGCTCACTCGACCGGAACTTCGACCGGCTGCCGGAATCGATGCGGTGGATGGTCGAGAAGCTCGTCCACGACCCGGACAAGCCCCCCGCCCCCAAGCCTGAGATCCCCGACGACCTGATGGAAGTACTTGTCGGACGGTTCCGCGACGACGTCGCCTCGCTGACCACCTGGACCGGTCACGGCTTCGAGGGCTGGCGGGACTACTCCTGACGCCCGGTCGAGCCGGACCGATCGACTAGGTTCCCACGGGTGGAGCGGCTCTACCGAGCGGGTGACGGACCGGACGATGGGCCGACCGAGACCTCGGTCGCCGGGATTCTGGCCGACTACGAGCCCGGCTCCGCGAGTCCCGGCGACAGGCCGTTCTTCGCGGCGAACATGGTCACCAGCCTCGATGGGCGAGCTGCTGTGGAGGGACGATCGAAGCTGCTCGGCAGCGAGCGAGATGCCGAAGTGCTGCTCGGGCTGAGGAGCCTCTTCGATGCCCTGCTGATCGGGGCCGGGACCCTTCGGGCCGAGCAATACGGCCCGATCATCCGCGATCCCGGGCTCCGCGAGAAACGGGAGGCTGCCGGACTCGACCCCAGCCCGCTGGCCGTGGTCGTCACAAGCTCGTTCGACCTGCCCTGGGACTGCCCGCTGTTCACGGAAGGGATCGGCAAGGTCGTGGTCTTCACCGGAACCGACCGGGAGCCGCCCCCGACCGCTACCGAGGTAGAGGTAGTTGCCTCCGACGGCGACCCGAACCTGACCGACCTGGCGGCTTGGCTGGCCGGGAGAGGGATCCGGTCCGTCCTCTGCGAGGGTGGACCGACGATCCTCGGTGAGCTGGTCGACCGGGAACTGCTCGACGAACTCTTCCTGACCATCCATCCGGTGATCACCGGCGAAGCCGGCGCCCCGCGGATAGTCGAAGGTCCGGTCGGTGCGATGACCTCCTTCGAGCTGGTCGAGCTCTCTCGCGAGGGCGACGAGCTCTTCACGCGGTTTCGTCCCCGCCGGTAGCCTCCGCCAATGGACTTCGAGCCGGATTCCGAGACCGAGCAGTACCTGGAGAGGATCAGGGCGTTCATGGACGCCCGGATCTACCCGCGGGAGGCCGAACTACACGCGGCCCTCGACGAGGAGGTGGGCCCGGGCATCCCCTATCCGGCCGGTCTGGTCGAGATCCGGGACGAGGCGAGGTCGGAGGGCCTCTGGAACCTCTTCCTGCCGGACGATGAGTACGGGGGTGGCCTGACCAACACCCAGTACGCCTTCCTCTGCGAGGAGATGGGGCGCAGTCCGATCCTCGCCCCGATGGCCTTCAACTGTGCGGCCCCCGACACCGGCAACATGGAGATCCTCGCTGAGTACGGGACCGAGCAACAGCGGGATGCCTGGCTGGCACCCCTCCTCGAAGGAACGATCAGGAGCTGCTTCTCGATGACCGAGCCCGAGACATCCGGCTCGGACCCGACCGGCCTGGCCGCCCGGGCGGAGCTGGTGGACGGCGAAGGGGTGATCAACGGGAGGAAGTGGTACACCTCGGGCGCCAACGGGGCCTCGGTGGCGATCGCGATGGTCAATACCGAACCCGACCAGGGCCCGTACCAAAGGGCCTCGATGATCCTGGTCCCGACCGACAGCCCGGGCTTCGAGATGATCCGCCCGCTATCAGTGATGGGCCACACGGCCGGCCCCGGCCACTGGGAGGTCGGTTACGAAGACTGTCGGGTCCCGGAGGAGAACCTCCTCGGGCCGCGTGGAGGCGGCTTCCTGGTCGCCCAGGACCGACTCGGTCCAGGCCGGATCCACCACTGCCTGCGGGCCGTGGGGACGGCCGAACGGGCCCTCGAGATGATGTGCCTGCGCGCCGCCGAGAGGGAGGCCTTCGGCGGACCGCTGGCCGACAAGCAGTTCATCCAGGACTTCATCGCCCTCTCGAGGCTCGAGATAGACCAGGCCCGCCTGCTCACCCTGAAGGCCGCCTGGATGATGGATACGGTCGGAAAACGGGCCGCCCGGCAGGAGATCTCGATGATCAAAGTCGTCGCCGCCAACATGGTGATGGACGTGCTCGACCGGGCGATGCAGGTGCACGGCGGCCTCGGGATGACCGACGACACGCCCCTGGCGATGATGTGGCGCTTCAGCCGGATGCTTCGGCTGGCCGACGGGGCCGACGAGGTCCACAAGATGGTGATCGCCCGGCGCGAGGTCGGGCGCCAGCTGAAGAAGCAGGAACAGGCCGGGTCCGCGGCCTAGCCGAGCCCTTCGGTCCGCTCCAGGGCAGCGTCGGCCAAGACCTCGACCGCCTGTTCGAACTCGTTGCCTGCCGAAGAGTCCGATCCGTACTGACCACCCCGGAAGCGGGCGAGGATCCCCTCGGCGATGATCGCGAGCTTCCAGTACCCGAGGGCGACGAAGAACTCGATCCCCGAGAGGTCCCGATCCGACCTCTCGCGGTAGTGGGCGAGGAGGTCTGCCCTCCCGGGGAAGCCCGGCTCCACGGTCGCCGGGCGAAGCAACGAGATCCCCGGGTCACCCGGCTCGGCCCAGTAGACCATCAGCAGGCCGAGATCGGCCCTTGGATCCCCGAGCGTCGAAAGCTCCCAGTCGACCACCGCCCCGACCTTCCCGTCGATATCGAAGATCACGTTGTCGAGTCGGTAGTCACCGTGGACGATCGTCGTCTCGACCTGCTCCGGGACCGAGGCGGTGAGCCTCCGGTGGACCTCTTCGACGGCCGGTAGCTCCCTGGTCTTCGACTTCCCCCACTGGCCGGACCACCGGGTCAGCTGTCGCTCGACGTAACCGTCCCGACGACCGAGGTCACCGAGCCCCACTTCGTCGGGGTCGACCTCATGGATCGCGACCAGGCAGTCGATCAGGTCCTCCCCGATCGCCTGGCGCGCGGCGGCTTCCGGATAGGCGGCGGCCTGCTCGGGCGTCCGTAGGACCATTCCCTCGACGAAGTCCATCACGTAGAAGGGGGCACCGGTGAGCGCTTCGTCCTCGCAGTAGCCGACCACCGGAGGGACGGGAACCGGAGTCGCCTCCAGCGCGGAGACGACCTTGACCTCGCGGCCCATGTCGTGGGCGGTACCGAGCGCCTTCCCGAGTGGCGGCCTGCGAAGCACCCAGTGCCGGCCGACGCCATCGGTGACCAGGAAGGTCAGGTTCGAGAGCCCCCCCTGGATCAGCTGGTAGTCGAAGGGGGGCGCGGCCGAGAGGATTCGCTCCTCGAGCCACTTCCCGACCGGGCCCCTTGCAATCGCCTCCTCCTCGACCGTCAGCGGCGCCAACATTAGGGGACCGCAGAGGGCCCCTGGGTCCGAGGTCTCGATCGATTTGGAACCGCCCGGTAGAGTCACCCCGGAGTGGCAGGCACGGAGGTCGAAATCGACGGGGTCCCTCCCGCAGCGACGGCGCTCGAGGTCCTCAATACCCAGATCGGGGGAATGATCGTGCTCTCGCCCGATCTCGAGGTCATCTGGGCGAATCCCGCCGCCAGAAGCCTCGCTCCCGAGCTCGCACTTGGCGAGCCGATCCGGCCCCTGCTCGACCGACTCTCCGAGGAGCAGAAGGTCGACCGCCTCCTGTTCAACCGGGAACGGGTCCTGGCGCCCGCCCAACAGGGAGGGCCGGATCTCTACTGGCTGATGCACCCCCAGGAACTCGATGGTGGGAACCGGTTGCTCTACCTCTGGGACCCCGACATCTCCGAGGACATGCATGAACGGAGGATTGCCTTCCTGGCCGGTGCCGCCCACGAACTCCGTTCACCCCTGACCGCGATCGTCGGCTTTACCGAAATCCTCGGTGAGAAGAGGGACAACCTGACCGAAGGCCAGCTCGAGGCCCTGACGATGATCGAGCAGAACGCCCGGTATCTCAACAGGCTGGTCGGGGACGTCTTCGACATGACCAGGAACAGTTTCGGCGAGCTTCCCCTCGACCTGGACCGGGTCGAGGTCGGGAAGGTCACCTCCGAGGCCGCCTGCTCACTCGACCCGGCGATTGCGAACAAGGACCAGACGCTCGTCCTCGAGGTCGCGGATGACATTCCGTCGATCGAGGCCGATTCGGGCAGGCTCCACCAGATGGTGACCAACCTCGTACGAAATGCCCATGCGCACTGTCCGGAAGGCACCCGGGTCGAGGTCTCCTGTCAGACCGACCGCGAGACCGGTGAGGTGGTGATTGCGGTATCGGACAACGGGCCCGGCCTGCCGTTCGAAGAGCCCGACGAAGCCTTCCGCTCCTTCCGGAGCGCTGGACCCCAGGACCCGGGCGCGATGAGCGGCGCCGGAATCGGCCTTTCGATGACCAAACGCCTCGTCCAGCTCCACCGGGGGCGGATCCTGGTTTCGAGCGCGAAGGGTCGGGGGACCCGGATCGAGGTCAGACTGCCGATCGACCGAGCCGCAGCCAAGCCCTCCTACGAACCGGGACCGGCCTGAGGGATACGGCATGGCGAGGATCGCGATAGCCGACGACTCGGCCCCGATCAGGCTCCTGCTGAGACGACGACTCGAAGGGTCCGGTCACCAGGTGGTCGAGGCCGGAGACGGAGTCGAGCTGCTCGAGGCGATCGAACGAGAGACGGTGACCGGGACGGGAATCGACCTGACCCTGATCGATTGGATGATGCCCAGGCTCGACGGCGAAGCTACCGCTGCCGAGATCCGGGAGCGGTGGCCCGAGCTGCCGATCATCGGTTTCAGCGCGGGGATGGAACCTGCAGTAGACGAGCAACCGCCACACACCGATGCCTTCACCACCAAGCCGTTCGACTTCGACTACCTCTTCGAGGCGATCGACGGCCTTACCGGCGAGCTACTTCGACCCTGATATCGGCTCCCTTGAGGCGGGAGCCATCGAGCCTCTCGACCGTCTGCTCGGCGGCATCGGAGGCGACCTCGACGAAGGCAAACCTGTCGAGCACCTTGACGCTGGCGAGCTGGTCGTCGCTCAGCACGGCTCCCTCTTTCAGTGCCCAGCGCAGGTCGTCCTCGCCGATACCGCTCTTCCTGCCGCGGTTGATGTAGAGCTTGGTGATCTCGGCATCCGAGTCGGATGGGCCGGCACCGTTGTCCTCGGCCGCCGGCTCGGCGGCCCGATCCTCGACCCCATCACCATCGAGGCTGGCCGGCTTTCTGCCCTTGCGCTCCCGCCTGCGGGGAGGGCGCCCATGTTCGATCCGCTCCTCGGGGGTCTCCCAGGTGGTGATCGTCGTTGCCGCATCCTTCTCGATCTGCTTCAGGTCAGGCATCTGGTCCGGGGTGGCGAAGGTGATCGCCCTGCCGGTACGGCCGGCCCTGCCGGTACGACCGATCCGGTGCACATAGGTCTCGGAGGAGTTCGGCAGGTCGTAGTTGATGATGTGGGTCACGTGCTCGATGTCGAGTCCGCGGGCCGCGATGTCGGTCGCGACCAGGAGCGGGACCCGGCCGCCCTTGAAGGAGATCATCACGCCGTCCCGAGCGCCCTGGCTCATGTCGCCGTGGAGCGCCTTTACGTTCATCCCCCGGTTACGCAGGTCGCGGTCGAGGCGACTGGCCCCGATCTTCGTCCGGCAGAAGATGATCGCCTGCTCGGGCTGCTCCGCCTGGAGGATCTCCGCCAGCTTCTCCTGCTTGCCCTTGGCCGGGACCTCGACGTAGGCCTGGCTGACCGAGTCCACGGTCAGCTTCCGTGGGGTGATCTTGACCGTCACCGGGTCGTACATGTAGTTCTCGGCGAGGGCCTTGATCGGCGGTGGCATGGTCGCCGAGAAGAGCGCCGTCTGCCGACCGGATGGGCACATCCTCAGGATCTTCTCGACGTCCTCGATGAAGCCGAGATCGAGCATCTCATCGGCCTCGTCGAGGACCACGAACCTGGCAGCGGTCAGGACGAGCGACTGGCGGGAGATCAGGTCCATCATCCGGCCCACCGTCGCGACCACCACCTGGGCCCCTGCCCGGAGCTGGGCCTGCTGGCCTTTGATCGGTGCGCCGCCGAAGACGGCGACGATCTCGATGTCGAGGTGCTCGGCGTAGGAACGGAGGGCCTGGGTCACCTGGATGCAGAGTTCCCGGGTCGGGGTCAGAACGACCGCCTGGACCTCATCGTTCTCGGGATCGAGGTACTGGAGCATCGGCAGGCCGAAGGCTGCCGTCTTTCCGGTTCCCGTCTGGGCCTGACCGATCACGTCGTACCCCTCGATCAACGGCGGGATCGACTCGGCCTGGATCGGGCTAGGCTCCTCGAAACCGATCTCCTTGATCGCCTGGAGCAGGTCCGGTTCGAGGCCCAGCCCATCGAAGGATGTGACGGCGGTTTCGGTCATGAGGCTTTCGGATCGAGCAGCATCTTCCCTACCGTACGACGGGAGGCCATCTCTTCGTGCACCTGGCGGGCCTCTGAAAGTGGTCGCACGCCACCGATCACCGTCTCGAGCTCCCCGGAGGAGGCTGCCGCGATGACCCGCTCGAGGCCCTCGCTGACCATCTCGGGCCGCTCGAAGAGGTGGTTGATCCAGAACCCGGCCACGGTCCTGCTGGTCCGCATCAGGTCCTGGGTGCGGACGGTGTTGGGCTCGCCTGAGGCGATCCCGAAGGTAACGAGCCGCCCGAAGGGCGCAACCGCGTCGAGCAACTGGTCAAAGGCCCTGCCGCCGGCCATCTCGAGCACGACATCGACCGGTTGGCCGTCATTTGCCTCGATGACAAGCGCGGTCAGATCCTCTGCGCGGGAGTCGAGGACGACGTCGGCACCGAGTCGCTCGACCAGCTCCCTCTTTTCCCCCGAGGAGGCAAGGCCGATTACCCGGCCGGCACCCATCTGCCCGGCCAGCTGCAGGCAGAGGCTTCCGGTGCCCCCGGCGGCCGCGTTGACCACCACGGATTCACCCTCGCGGAGCCCGGCCGAGATCCGGACGATCGCATCCGCGGTGAGTCCCTGGACCAGCAGGGCCGCAGCCGTGTCGTCATCGACCTCGTCCGGGATCGGGACCAGTCGGTCCTCGTCGACCGCGATCGTCTGGGCGTAGGCCCCGTTCGGGACGACCCCGGCTACCCGGCGACCGTCCGCCGTCACCCCGGTGAACTCGAGGCCGGGCACCAGGGGCAGCTCCTGACGAGCCAGGTAACGGTCGTGGGTCGCATGGGTATCGGCGAAGTTGACACCGACCCGGACCACCTCGACCAGAGTCTCGCCCGGCTCGGCGACCGGCTCGGGGAGGTCGACCCGTTCGAGCGCCTCTGGGCCGCCGAACTCCCTGATCTGAATTGCCTGCACCGATCCATCGTGACAGCCTGGCCTCGTCGACCGCCGCCTCGGGCTTAGGATGCCCCCGTCCCCACGAGGCTCCAGACCAGGGAAACCGGAGGATCCGCTTGTCACTCACCGTCGTCGGCTCGATCGCATTCGACTCCGTCAAGACCCCGTTCGGGGAGCGCGAACGGATGCTCGGTGGATCGGCAGTCCACTTCTCCCTGGCCGCAAGCTTCTTCACCGACGTTCGGATCGTCGGTCCGGTGGGTGACGACTTCGGCCAGCCGGAATTCAACCTGCTCGAGGGACGGGGAGTCGAGACCGCCGACATCGTCCAGATCGAAGGCGGGGAGACCTTCTTCTGGCGGGGCTCCTACGGGTTCGACCTCAACACGGCGACCACCGAGGAGACCGCGCTCAACGTCTTCGGTGACTTCGATCCGGAGCTTTCGCCGGACTCGGCCGCCGCGAGCACCCTCTTCCTCGCCAACATCCAGCCCGAGGTGCAGCGTCGGGTCCGGGCCCAATGCCGTGAGGCCGGCCTGGCCGCTCTCGACTCGATGAACCTCTGGATCGATTCGGCCAGGGACGAGCTGGTGGGAGCGATCGGGGAGGTCGACTGCGTCCTGGTCAACGATGCCGAAGTCCGTCAGCTGAGTGGCGAGCCGAACCTCGCCCGCGCCGCGCGGGCGGTGATCGATATGGGGCCCCGAACGGTAGTCACGAAACTCGGTGAGTACGGAGCGGCCCTGTTCACCCGGGATGGCTTCTTCGCCGTACCGGGATTCCCGCTCGAGGACGTCCGCGACCCGACCGGTGCCGGCGACAGCTTTGCCGGGGGCTTCCTCGGCTACCTCGACGGGGTTGGTGGAACGCCGGACGAGGCCGACCTCCGGCTGGCGATGGGGTACGGGACGGTGCTCGCCTCCTTCAACGTCGAGAAGTTCGGCTGCGAGCGGGTGTCCGAGCTCGACCGCGACGAGGTCGAGGGGCGGCTGGCCGAACTCCGGAAGATGACCGGGCTTTGATCTTCCCGACCCCGCTCGGCCGGCGCCGTGCCCGGCCCGTGGTGCGATAATCGGGCCGAATGGACGAGAGAGGACGAGGATGATGGCCGAAGACGAAGCGAAGCAGGGCACGACGGGCGAGAGCCTGACGATCACCGACAACCGGACCGGTCAGACCTACGAGGTGCCGATCACCGAAGACTCGATCCGGGCGCTGGACCTCCGCCAGATCAAGGTCGAGGAAGACGACTTCGGGATGATGTCCTTCGACCCGGCCTTCACCAACACGGCGGCCTGCCGGTCGGCGATCACTTATATAGATGGTGATGCGGGGATCCTCCAGCACAGGGGAATCCCGATCGAGCAGCTCTGCGAGCACTCGACCTTCCTCGAGGTGGCCTACCTGCTGGTCTTCGGCAACCTGCCGACCCGCGCTCAGCTCGAGGACTGGGTGTTCGACGTGACCACCCACACCTTCGTCCACGAGGACATCAAGAAGTTCCTCGAGGGCTTCCGCTACGACGCCCACCCGATGGGGATGCTGTTGGCCACGGTCGGGGCTCTCTCGACCTTCTATCCGGACTCGAAGAACACCGACGACCAGATCGAGCGCTACCTGGCGACGATCCGGCTGATCGCCAAGATCCCGACCCTGGCGGCCTTCTCGTACCGCCACAACATGGGTCTGCCCTACGTCTACCCGGACAACGACCTCTCCTACCCGGAGAACTTCCTCTCGATGCTGTTCAAGATGACCGAGGCGAAGTACGAGCCCGACCCGAGGCTGGCCAAGGCGCTCGATGTCCTGTTCATCCTCCATGCCGACCACGAACAGAACTGCTCGACCAGCGCGGTGAGGGACGTCGGATCATCCGGGGTCGACCCGTACTCGGCGATCGCGGCCGGGGTGGCCGCCCTCTACGGCCCCCTCCACGGCGGCGCCAACGAAGCCGTCCTGAAGATGCTGAGGAGGATCGGCTCGGTCGAGGAGATCCCGGCATTCCTCGAAGGGGTGAAGAACCAGGAGGAACGCCTGATGGGCTTCGGCCACCGGGTCTACAAGAACTACGACCCGAGGGCGCGGATCATCAAGAGCCACGCCGACGACGTCTTCGAGGCGACCGAGTACAACCCCCTGGTCGAGATCGCCACCGAACTCGAGAAACGGGCCCTCGACGACGACTACTTCACCTCGCGGAAGCTCTACCCGAACGTCGACTTCTACTCGGGAATCATCTACGAGGCGCTCGGGATCCCGCCGGAGATGTTCACCGTCATCTTCGCCATCCCCCGAACGGCGGGCTGGGTCGCCCAGTGGCTCGAAATGTCGGACGACCCGGACAAGAAGATCTCCCGCCCGCGCCAGATCTACACCGGCCTTACCGATGCCGACTACGTACCGCTCGGCGAACGGTCGGGGTCGGACCGGATCGAAGGGCCGCCGGCAACCCGCCCGGGCTGAGGTCACTCGGCTTGGCTGCCTGGAAGCTGACGGTCCGAAACGGATCGACCGTCCAGAGGAAGGGTTTCGACGACCTGGATTCTGCGCTGGCCGAGGCCGAGCGCCAGACCAACGAGATCCTCGCCGAGGGGCCGGTCGGGGGCGCCAGGGCATTCCGGGAATACGAGCCCTCGGAGCTCGTCCGGGCGCGGATCGAGATCTAGGTCAGGGGCCTGATCCGGCCGCCGACCGCCGGTCTCGACATCCAGGGAGACAACAGCCTGGTCGGCTTCATCGGGGGAGTTGCCAGGAAGCAGGTCGAGGCAACCGACGAGTCCGGGATCTTCGAGGAGATCCGGGAGGCACTCTCGAAGTGACCGACCAGGTTCCGGAGGGCTCTTACGCGGCAGGGCGGAGGGTCCGGCTTCCGGCCGGGGCCGAGCGGCCGATTTCCGTATTCGTGAACGGTGTGCCACAGGAGGAAGGTGCCGACTTTCGGATCGAGCGGGGAAGCGTCGTCTTCACCAGGCCGATCCTCAAGGAGGAGCCAGTCGGGCTGGCCCGGTGGACGGCGATGTTCCTCGGACTGTTCGGCACCTACCGGACCCACGAGACCGTCGATGTCGAGTTCCGGCGTGACGGCCAGCCGACGCTGGCCTCGGACCTCCCGGTCGAAGAGTAGCTCCACCCCGGCCCTGCGCCGGCCTACGGGAAGACGTAGAGCAGGAGGAAGGCAGCGACCGCAAAGGTGACCGCTGCGGCGATCATCCCCTTGTCCTCGGCGACGATCGCAGCGGTGGAACGGTCGTCTGAGCGGTCGTAGATCAGATAGAGGTAGCGGAAGATCCCGTAGACCACCGGCGGGATCGTCAGCATCATCCGGCTCCCGATCAGCGGCGAATAGACGGTGTAGATCGCGTATGTGATCACGGTCGCTGTGGTCACCATCGCCACCATCTGGTCGAGGAAGGGGAGCGAGTAGTGCTCGAGGACCGGGCGGCTCGACGATCCCTCGTGGAGTTCCGAGACCGCCTCCTGGCGACGCTTGGTGAAGCCGAGGAAGCAGGCGAGGGCACCGGTGCAGAGCAGGAGCCACTGCGACGCGACCGTGTCGACCGCTTCGGCGCCGGCGATCACCCTGAGGATGAACAGGGTGGCGAGGGTCATCACGTCGATGATCACGATCTGCTTGAGGCCGAAGCTGTAGGCGACCTGGATCACGCCGTAGCCGGCGACGATCAGGCCGACCTGCCAGCCGACCGCGAAGAAGGCGAGGGCGAGCGCGCCGAGTGCGAGGACGACTGCAAGCACCCCGGCGGCGCCCTCGCCGAGCTGGCCGGCTGCGATCGGGCGGAACCGCTTCTGCGGATGCTGGCGGTCGAGCTCGACGTCGTTCAGGTCGTTGACGAAGTAGCCGGCGCTCGAAATCGCACAGAAAGCGATGAAGGTGAGGACCGCCTGACCGACTGCCCAGGGATCGTCCACCTGGCCCGAGAAGAGGAGGCTGGCGAAGACGAGGACGTTCTTGACCCACTCCTGGGGGCGGGCCGTCTTGATGGCAGCCCTCAGCGGGGAGCGGTGCGGAAGCTCAGGGGGAGCGGATGTCACGGTGCTGGACTCCATCGGGGAGGTCGCGGCCGACCCCCGTTTGCGAGGGGATCCGAGGCCGGCAGGGAAGGCTAGCGAGTGCCCTCGGCGACCCGGCCGACGGCGCCGCCCTGAACCCCCTCCTTCACCGGTCCGCTCATCCGGTGGGATCGATCAGGACCCCGGGATTGAGTACCCAGTCGGGGTCGAGCGCCGATTTGGCGGCTGCCAGGGCCGAGGCGAATGGTTCCGGGCGCTGCCGGTCGTACCACGGTCGGTGGTCGCGGCCGACAGCGTGATGGTGGGTGATCGTCCCGCCCGCCCCGATGATCGCCTCCGAGGCAGCTGCCTTGATCTCGTCCCACTGCGCCACCTCCTCTCCCCGCCTGGCCGGTGCGACGACGGTGAAGTAGGGGGCGGCGCCGTCGGGGTAGACGTGGGTCAACCGACAGCTGACCCTCGGTGCAGCGTCGTCGGCCGGAAGGGTCGAGAGGGCGGCCTCACGAGCGGCGCCGGCGACCCGGTCGTGGAAGTCGCCGAATTCGTCCCAGGTGATCGCGCTCTCGAAGGTCTCGGTCAGGACTCCGCAACAGACCAGCCGGTCCCGCAGGTAGGGCGCCTCCAGGAAGGCCGACTTCCACCGATCCGAGCCCGACTCGCCTTCTCCGGCCCCTGACCCACCATCGGTCACCCTGCGGTCCCGGAGTTCGCCGCCGCCCGCGACTGCGATCTCGACTGCCTGGTACAGCAGGGTCTCTACCGGCAGCCCGGCCGACTCGAAGCCGAGCATCAGGACCGCTTCGCTGCCGTCCCCTGCACCCATCAGGGATGCCTCGTTCGGGTCGACCAGGCGGCAGTTGGCTGGCGAGAGCCCCGATTGGGCGATCTCCCGGACCGCTCCGGTCGCGGCATCGACGAAATCGGGAAAGCCGATCGTTGCCCGCGCCCTGAAGACCGGCCTCGGGCGAACCCGGACCCAGGCCCCGGTAACCACCCCGAGTATTCCCTCGGAACCGAGCATCATCCGATCGGGAGAAGGGCCGGCCCCGGAACCCGGTAGCCGTCGGCTCTCCCACCTGCCGTCCGGGGTCACCGCCGAAACCGATTCGACCAGGTCATCGAGGTGGGTCTCCCCGGTGGCGAAGTGACCGCCCGCCCGGGTCGCGATCCAGCCCCCCAGGGTCGACCATTCGAACGACTGGGGGAAGTGCCGAAGGGTGAGGCCCTCCAAGCGGAGCTGCTCATCGAGTACCGGGCCCCTCGCACCGGCCCCGATCAGGGCCGCCCCCGACTCCCGGTCGACCTCGATCACCCGATCGAGGCGGCCGAGGTCGAGGCTGATCACCGGCCTTCCCTCATCCTCGAGTCGTGGTTCGACCCCACCGACCACACTGGTTCCGCCTCCGAAGGGGATCACTGCGGCGCCCAGGTCGTCGGCCCTCTCGAGCACCTCGGATACCTCGGCCTCGTCGGTCGGGAAGGCAACCAGGTCGGGTGGGAACTCGAACTCGCCGCGGTGGCCCCGGACTACGTCCCGGTAGGCCCTGCCGAGCGAATGGACCAGCCGCTCGTGGGGATCGTCGGTGAAAAGGCCACCCCGAGCGTCAGGCAGGTCCACCCGCGGCTGTCGGAGTTCGACCTCCTCCTCCGGAACGGCCTCCACCGGCGTAGCCTCGAACCCGAGCAGCGCGCTCGCGCCCGCGGCGACCGCGTCAAGCTCGGACGGGGTCGGCTCGCGCGCCTCGGTCCCCCAAGCCCAGCGGCTCCGCCTCGGGGCTTCGGAGCCCTCGGCCATCCGGCTCTACCAGTGGACGCCGCGCAGCAGGTGTGCGAAGGCGACCGCCTCGGCCGAAGGTGCCTTCTCGGCCTGCTCCTCGAGATCCTCGCCCGTACGCTTCGCCGCCTTCGACTCGGGGAACAGCTTGTAACCGGTATTGAGGATCGCGTCACTGGTCTTCGGCGAGACGTTGTAGAGCAGCTCGCCGAAGTTGCCCAGCCTGGTTGCAACCTTCTTCGGCTTGCGGATCATCGCGTCGGTGATCATCTCGGCCGCCTCCTCCGGGCCGATCGTCGGGAAGGCGTCGTACATCTTGGTCGGGGCGATCATCGGGGTCCTGACCAACGGCATGTAGACGGCCGTGATGTCGACACCGTCGTCGACCACCTCGGAGGAGATCGTCCGGCTGAAGGCGTCTAGCGCCGCCTTTGATGCGACATAGGCCGAGAACCTCGGGGCGTTGGTCTGGACGCCGATCGAGCTGACGTTGATGATGTGCCCGCTCTTCCGCTCCCGCATCCGGGGCAGCAGGGTGAGGATCAGCTTGAGCGCCCCGAAGTAGTTGAGTTGCATCGTCCGCTGGAAATCGTGGAACCGGTCGTAGGAAAGCTCGACCGACCTGCGGATCGAGCGACCCGCATTGTTGACCAGGACATCGACGTGGCCATGCTGGGCCAGCACTTCGTTGGCCATCCGCTCGACGTCCTCTATGTCGGAGAGGTCACAGGGGTGGACATGGGCCTCCCCCCCGAGCTCCTCGATCTCGGCCTTGAGCTCCTCCAGCTTGTCCGCCGAGCGGGCGACCAGCAGGACGATCCCGCGAGCCTCCCCCACCTTCAGCGCGGTCTCGTGACCGATTCCGGACGAGGCGCCGGTAATCATCACGACCTTGCCACCGATCGCCCCTCCGAGCGAGCGATCCTTGAACAGGTCCGGGTCGAGGTTCCGCTCCCAGTAATCCCAGAGGCGGTCGGCGTAGGTCGCAAGCGGCGGTACGGAGATGCCGCTGCCCTCGAGAGCCTCGAGCGTGTTCGAACAGTCGAACGTGGTCGGGTAGTTGACGTAGACGAGCACCTGGCGGGGAATGCCGAGGTCGGAGAGAACCGTGTCGACCACCCGCTGGACCGGGGAGAGCATCATCAGCCCACCCCGGACGGCCGGAGGCACGACGTCGAGCATCTGGGGGTCGAGTCGCATCGACATCTGTGGTGCATGCGCCGAACGGGAGAAGAGGTTGATGATCTGCCCGGCCTTGAGCGGATTCGGGTCGGTCAGGTGGAAGGTCTCGCCATCGCGGCCCTCGAGGTGGGCGATGTAGTCGATCGCGTCGGCGACGAAATCGACCGGGACCAGGTTGATCTCCCGACCCTCGATCCCGACGGTCGGCATCCACTGCGGAAGGGTCGACCTGAGCCGCTGGATCAGCTTGAAGAAGTAGTAGGGGCCATCGACCTTGTCCATCTCGCCGGTCTCCGAGTTGCCGACGACGATCCCGGGCCGGTAGATCCGGTACGGGACCTCGAGCTGCTCCCGGACGATCAGCTCGGACTCGTGCTTGGTGCTGAAGTAGGCGTGGCGGTTGAGGTCCTCGGCCTCCTCGAACATGTCCTCGCGCCAGACCCCTTTGTAGAGACCGGCGACGGCGATCGAGCTGGCCAGGTCGAAGCAGCCGACCTTCGCCCGGTTGGCGAACTCGACCGCGTGGAGCGTGCCCTCGACGTTCGCGACCCGGATCGCCTCGTCATCGGCCTCCATGTCATAGATCGCGGCAAGGTGGAAGAAGTGGTCGATCTTCCCGGTGAGTTCGTCGATCGTGGCTTCGTCGAGGCCGAGCATCGGCTGGGTCAGGTCCCCGACCACTGGAACGACCTCACCGGGGGTGTCGCCCCACGAGGTGATCAGCTCCTCGAGCCTGCCGCGCGATCCCTCCCGGACCAGAACGTGCACGGTGCCTCCGCGCTCGAGCAGCCTGCGAACCAGATGTCGGCCGATGAAGCCGGTGCCGCCGGTGACGAAGTAATCCATCGAATCTCCTCCCGAATCTCCTCCTCGACCCGGCCACGGCTCCGTGACCGGTACCGGCCCGGACCTTACCGAGCCGGAGCGAAAAGGGGCAGCGGTATTCAGTCCGGAATCTTCACGTACCCGCCCCGTCCTTGTCCTACACTCAGGTCCGATGGCTGAAACGGCGACTCTCAAGGTAACCATGCCCGAGATGGGCGAGTCGGTGACCGAGGGGACGGTCCTCGAGTGGCATGTCTCCGTCGGCGATTTCGTCGAGGAGGGACAGACCCTGGTCGAGGTCTCGACCGACAAGGTCGATGCCGAGGTCCCGGCTCCGGCCTCCGGCACGGTGACCCGACTCGCAGTGGAACCGGATGAGGACGTGGCGGTAGGCGCGGTTCTGGCAGAGATGGAGACCGGGGGAACCGCTCCCGTCGCGACCGACAACGGAACCGCAGGTAACGGCGCCGAGCCGACCCCAACGGATACCGGGTCCGAAGCCAACGGAGGTCCCGTCACGACCGGCGACGGCAACGGCCACAGGGCGACACCGATCGCCCGGCGGGTCGCCGAAGCAGAGGGCGTCGACCTCGCGTCGATCGACGGATCCGGCCCCGGTGGCAAGGTGACCAAGGCCGACGTGGTCGCGGGCGGAAATGGAGCTGGCCCGACCGGGCAGGCAACACCGCTTCGCGGCGCGGCCGGGATGCTCGCCCGGGCGATGGACGAGAGCCGGGAGATCCCCACCGCCACCTCGTTCCGGACGATCGCTGTCGACCAACTCGACGCCGGTCGGAAGGCCCTGAACGAGGCCCTCGCAGACCGCGGCATCAAGCTCTCCTTCACCCACCTCGTCGCCTGGGCGATCGTGGGCGCAGTTCGTGACTGGCCGGTGATGGCCCGTCACTTCGATGTGGCCGATGGCAAGCCCCAGGTGATCGACGACGGCCAGCTGAACTTCGGGCTGGCGATCGACCTCGAGCGGGACGATGGCTCGAGGAACCTGGTCGTTCCCTCGGTCAAGGCGGCCGATCGGATGGACTTCGCCGCATTCCACGAGGCCTACGAGGACCTGGTCGCCCGGGCTCGCTCGAACGAGCTGACCCCCGACGACTTCAGCGGGACCAACCTCACCCTGACCAACCCGGGTGGGATCGGGACGGTCGCCTCGGTCCCCAGGCTGATGAAAGGCCAGGGGGCGATCATCGCCACCGGCTCGATCGCCTACCCACCCGAGTGGTCCGAGACCGATCCCGAGCAGGTCCGGGCGCTCGGCCTGTCCAAGGTGATGACGATGACCTCGACCTACGACCACCGGGTGATCCAGGGAGCCGAGTCCGGGAACTTCCTCAAGGCGATCGCCTCCGCCCTCGGCGACAGCGGCTTCTACGAGGGGGTTGCCGCCGACCTGGGGATCGAGCCGGCACGGGTTTCCGAGGCGGTCACCTCGAACCTCCCCGTCCCGGTGACCCCGGCCGCGATCCCGTCGGTCCAGGCCACGCCGGTAGAGGCGCCTCCGGAGGCGATGCTCCAGGCCGTTCAGGCGGCGACCTCGCTGCTCAAGGCCTACCGGACCCACGGCCACCTCGCGGCAGACCTCGACCCACTGGGTAAGGCGCCGAAGGGCGACCCGGCCCTCGATCCCGAGACGGTTCACCTGACCCCGGAGCTGATGTCGAAGATCCCGGCCTCGATCCTCCGGATCGGTGTTCCGGGCGAAACCCTGCTCGAGGCACTGCCGCGGATGAAGGCCGCCTACACCGGGAAGATCGGCTACCAGTTCGAACACATCTCGTCCCATCAGCAGAGGGTCTGGATGAGGGAGGAGATCGAGACCGGGGCGTTCGCGGCACCGCTCGACCCGGAAGAGAAGGTCCGACTGCTCGAAAGGCTGATCGAGGTATTCGAGTTCGAGCGCTTCATCGAGAAGGCCTACCTCGGCCAGAAGATCTTCTCGATCGAGGGGCTCGACGCGATGGTCCCGATGCTCGACGAGATCGCCACCCTGGCCCTCCGGGACGGAGCCGGGGAGATCGTCCTCGGAATGGCCCATCGGGGACGCCTCTCGGTCCTGGCCCACAACGTAGGCCGCCCGGTCGAGGCCCTGTTCGCCGAGTTTGAGGGCTCGAAGCGCCTGGAGGACGTAAAGGCGGTTGCCGCGATTCCCCACGGGGGCACCGGCGACGTCAAGTACCACTACGGCCACGAGGGGAGCTACACGAACCACGAGGGGGGTGAGATCGCGGTCCACCTCTACCCCAACCCGAGCCACCTGGAGTCGGTCAACCCGGTGGTCACCGGGGCGGCTCGCTTCTCCCAGAACGAACTCGACGGGACGACCCTCGGCCACGACACAGCCCGGGCCGTACCGGTCCTGATCCACGGGGATGCCGCCTTCCCCGGACAGGGGGTGGTCGCCGAGACCCTCAACCTTCTCGGCCTCGACGGTTACTCGGTCGGGGGCACGATCCACATCGTCTCCAACAACCAGATCGGCTTCACGACCGATCCGACCGAAGCCCGGTCTACCCCCTACGCGGCCGACATGGCCAAGGGATTCAACATCCCGATCATCCACGTCAACGCGGATGACGTCGAGGCCTGCTCCCAGGCGGTCCGGCTTGCGATGGCCTACCGCCGCGAGTGGAAGCGCGACATCGTCATCGACGTGGTCGGCTACCGCCGATATGGCCACCACGAGACCGACGAGCCGGCCTACACCCAGCCGGTGATGGCCGAGCAGATCAAGTCCCACCCGGCCGTCTCCGAGATCTACGCGAAGGAACTCGAGACCCAGGGGATCGTCTCCGGCGAGAAGGTCGAGACGGTGGCCCGGGAGCGGCGGGAAGGACTCAAGGCAACTCTCGAGGAGCTCCGGGAGAAGATGGATTCCGGTGTCTACGAGGACCCGACCGTGACCTCGGCCGGGACGAGCGAGCTGAATCGGTCGGCCAGCCCCCCGGTGACCACGGCGGTCACCGAGGAGCGGTTGAGGACCCTCAACGAGGCCCTGATCGAGGTCCCCGACGGCTTCACCGTTCAGCGCAAGCTGAGGAAGCCGCTCTCGAAGCGGATCGAGGCGCTCGACTCGGACGGCATCGACTTCGCCCAGGCCGAGGCGCTCGCCTTCGCCTCACTCCTCGAGGAGGGGGTACACCTCCGCCTGACCGGGCAGGACACCGAGCGCGGGACTTTCTCCCAGCGTCATCTGGTCCTCCACGATGAAAAGACCGGCGACGGATTTGCCCCGATCCAGAACCTGCCCCAGGCCAAGGCCCCGTTCGAGCTCTACAACAGCCCACTCTCCGAGGCCGGCTGCCTCGGCTTCGAGTACGGCTACAGCTCATCGAACCCCGATTCGATGGTCCTCTGGGAGGCCCAGTTCGGCGACTTCGCCAACTCGGGACAGGTGATCATCGACACCTTCATCGCTTCGGGCGAGGCGAAGTGGGGCCTGGCGACCCGGCTCACCCTGCTGCTCCCCCACGGCCACGAGGGTGCCGGGCCCGAGCACTCGAGCGCCAGGATGGAGCGATTCCTCTCCCTGGCCGCCGAGGGCAACATGCGGGTCGCCAATCCCTCGACCGCGGCCCAGTACTTCCACCTGCTGAGGCGCCAGGCGTTGATCGACAAACCCCGCCCGCTGGTCGTCTTCACTCCGAAGGGCCTGCTCCGCCAGCCGGCCGCCGCTGCGAGGGTCGACCAACTGACCAACGAGCACTTCCACTTCATCCTCGAGGACCCGAGGGCGGTCTCCCGACGTGAGGAGATCAAGCGGCTGGTCCTCTGCTCGGGAAGGATCTACTACGACCTCGACGCCTCGGAAGCGCGGGAGGCAGCCACCGACGTTGCGGTCGGTCGGATCGAACTCCTCTACCCCTTCGCCGAAGAGCAGCTCAGCCAGCTGATCGCCAGCTACCCGAACCTCGAGGAGATCGTCTGGGTCCAGGAAGAGCCGCGCAACCAGGGAGCCTGGAGCGTGATGCGAAGGCGGCTCCCGGATCTGCTCCCCGAGGGCGTGCGGCTCGAGTACATCGGCCGTCAGGGAAGGGCGAGCCCGGGCGAGGGCTACTCGGTATCCCACGTCCGCGAGCAGGAAAGGATCGTCCTCACCGCACTCACCCGGGGCGCCTGAGCCCGACCCCGGTAGGCCCTTCCCCGTTGACGGGGCGAGGCCGGCGGTGATATAAAACTGTCGAGGGCCGGGGGGGCGAGTCCACACCCTCCGGGATCATTCGAGAGAGGGAAGGAGCACCGACTGGCAGGTCCCGACATCGGGATTCCCTGAGAGTTTCCAAAGCCCGTCTCCGGCGGCCCCGCCCCCGGAGGCGATCGCGTCGGCATCCCTCCCTGGCTACCGACGCGCAGGCGTGGTGAGGATCGCGCGGACCCCCTGCCTCCCGCGGTCCTCACCCGCCGACTCTTCCCGATCGGCTTCGATGGCGATCGGGTCTGAAGAGCAGGACCTGCCGCTAACGTCTTACGCTGAATCTTCCGCCAGGGTCCGAACTCAGGGCCAGGCGCTGAATGTAGACAGACTGAATGAAAGACGAAGGAAGCGGTGTCAAATAATCAGCCGATCGACACGGGAAGCCGGAGCGGTGGGAACGTCAAGGGATCCCGTTTGCTCCGCTCGACGACAGCGGCACTGACGGTAATCCTCGGGACTCTCGCTGTCGTCGCCGGAGCCCAGGCGGACCGGGCCTTCGCACCCCGGTTCAGCCAGAACGTCCAGGGGGCGATCACCTTCACCGCCAACACCGTGATGACTTGCCCGGCCTCGGATTCCCGCTGCCCGGCAGCCCAGGCGGGCACGGGTTCGGTCCTGAACAACAACTCGTTCACCATGGGTTACGTCGACATCGATTCCGATCCTTCGACCTTCAACTCTTCGTCAGCCAATCTGGCTATTCCCGACGGGGCGGTGATTCTCTTCGCTGGCCTCTATTTCACCGGACAGACGTCGGCCGGGGTCAATGGCGCCAAGGCGCCAAACGCAGGTGCACGGGGTTCTGTCTTGATCAAGGCACCAGGCTCCACCTCGTACCAGACCCTCACGGCATCGGTCGATGATTCGACCACCGGCAAGTACGCCGCATTCGCAGACGTCACCAGCCAGGTAAGCGCCTCGCGCACCGGCTCCTACACGGTTGCCAACATCCAGGCCGGAACGGGAGAAGACCGTGGGGCAGGATGGGCATTGGTGATCGCATACCGGGATTCAGACGAGCCGGCGCGCAACTTGACCGTGTTCGACGGGCTGGAGACGGTGGGCCAGGGGGACGTCAAGACGATCGGGGTCAGCGGGTTCCAGACCCCGGCCTCGGGACCGGTCCGTACTGAACTCGGTTTCGTGACCTATGAAGGGGACATGGGCTCTACCGGGGACAGCGCCACCCTCAACGGGATCGTCCTCTCGAGCGCGACCAACCCGCCCAACAATTTCTTCAATAGCTCGATCTCGCGAGACGGGGTGCGGGTCACCGACAAGGACCCCGATTTCGTCAACCAGTTGGGCTTCGACGCGACCCAGGTAAATGGGGACGGGATCCTTGGGAACGGGGCGACCAGCGCAGCGATAAGGCTCCAGACCAACCGGGACCAGTACTTGCCGTTCATGGTGTCCTTCGCGACTGAGCTCTTCTCCCCGGATGTCAGGGTGACCAAGTCGGTGAGTAACTTGACCAACCCCGGAGGCGTGACCCGCTCCGGGGACACGCTCCGGTACACGGTCACCTACTCGAACGTCGGAGGGGATGGCGCCGCCCAGTTCGTGGCCGAGGACGTCATCCCGGCGGATACGACCTACCTGCCCGGTTCGCTCGAGGTGACGGCCGGCCCGAACGCCCCGTCCAGCCCGACTGATGCCATCGGGGATGACATCGGTGAGTTCCTCCCCGACGCCAACGCCGTCCGGTTCCGGCTCGGTCAGGGTGCGTCCGCGAGCCGTGGGGGCCTCCTGCCGGCTGCGGGGGCCAACTCCGCGACGATCACCTTCGAAACCGTAGTCGGTGCGGGGCTCCCCTCGGGAACGGTGATCTCCAACGAGGCGGTCGCACGGTTCCAGTCCGAGACGCTGAATACCGCCCTGACCGCCGAATCGGACCCCGTCCTGACCACGGTCCAGGCTCCCGACCTGAAGATGATCAAGAGCCACGTCAACCCCAACCCCGGTGACCCAAGCATCGCCTTCACCCTTGGGGTAACCAACGTCGGTGGCCTCCCGACCGACGGCTCGACCGTGACAGTCACCGACACGTTCCCCTCCTCGGCCTTCAGTGCGATTACGCCGGGGGCGGCATCGGGCTGGTCCTGCAGCACCTCCGGTGGTCCTCCGGCACTCACCCTGACCTGTACCCGCTCCGACGTACTCCCGCCGGGTTCGAGCTACCCGAATATCCCGGTCACCGCCACCCTGGTCGGTTCGCCTCCGTCGGAATTCAACAACCAGGCCGAAGTCGCGGGGGGCGGTGACACGAACCTCGGGAACAGCTTCGCGCTCGACTTCCTGCCGATACCCCCACCGACGGCCGACCTCCAGCTCGAGAAGACTGTCTCACCGGGAACGGTCGCGACCGGTGAGCGGGTGCTCTACACCCTCGTCGTTCGCAACAACGGCCCCTTCACGGCAACCGGTGTGACTGCCGGTGACCTCCTCCCCGCAGGGCTGACGGGAGTGACCGCGACCCCATCCCAGGGCTCCTGCCCAACGATCTCCACCAGTGTGGTGATCTGCAGCCTCGGCTCGATCCCTTCGGGTGGCTCAGCGACGATCGAAGTCTCGGCTGAGGTGTCCGCAAACGACACGATCCTCACCAACAGTGCGGAAGTGGTCGGAGACCAACCCGATCCATACCCGGCGAATAACGAAGCCGTCGCACCCCTCGAGGTCGCCAAGTCGGCCAATGTGTCCATCGAGAAGAGCGCCGGCCCCAATCCGACGGCAGGAAAGGCGTTCTCCTACACCCTGACCGCGACCAACCAGGGGCCCTCGACGGCCTCGGACGTGGTAGTCAACGAGGTGATCCCGGAGCTCTTCAGCCCAACCTCGGTCTCCGCTCCTGGATTCAACTGCAGCTCCCTTCCGGCTGCCGGCGGGGAACTTTCCTGCACCCTGCAGGGGAACCTCCCGGTAAGCCAGGCGGCGACCGTGACGATCAACGGAATCCTCTCGCCCGACTCGGCCGGCGTGCCAGTGATCAACACGGCCACTGTCTCCTCGGCCGAAGGTACGTCCGACCCGGAACGAGGTAGCTCCAGCACGACGATCATCCCGGTGCCGTTCGCCGACCTCTCAGTAGGGAAGGTCGCATCGAAGAACAAGGTCGAGCCCGGTGATTCATTCAAGTACACCCTGACAATCGACAACCGGGGTCCCGTGGTCGCCGACCCGGTCAAGGTCGTCGACACCCTCGGCAACGGGCTCGAGGTCCTAAGGTTTCCCTCTTCCTGCACCCGGAAGGGCCAGAAGGTCACCTGCCAACTCGGGAAACTCGGGGTCGGCAAATCAAAGGCCCTGGTGATCCAGGTCCGGGCCCGGTCCGGAATCGGCGGCAAGAAGGCAGTGAATACGGTGAAGGTGAGTGCGCCACAGCCCGACCCGGTCCCTGCCGGTAACTCCGACTCCTGGACGACCCCGGTCGGCAAGGAGGCGGTGAAGGCAAGGGTTAAGCAGAAGGTCCCTTCGGGGAAGATCCGTTCAGGGCGAAACACCAAACTGAAGATCGTTGTCAAGAACCCCTCCGACAGGGCCATCACCGACGCAAAGGTCTGCCAGGAACTGCCCTCGCACCTGATCCCGGTCAAGGCAAAGCAGAGCGGGCTCGCCGGTAAGTCGAGGGGGAAGGTCTGCTGGAAGATTGGAACGCTCCCAGCCGGCAAGTCGAAGAGCTTCTGGGTGACCGTGCGGGCAATCAGCAAGAAGCCGACGAAGGTGAAGGTGGACGCCGTGCTCTCGGGAGGGAATGCCGCCGATGACTCGGATTCCGGCAAGGTCCGAATCAACCCCGGGTCACCTCCCGATCCCTACCCGGTCACGGGCTAGATCGGCCCAGTCAGCTGACCCGCCACTTTGGGCTCAGGCAGAGCGAAGATCCCTGAGCACCGTCTGGAGGATGCCGCCGTTTAGGAAATAGCGGACCTCGTTCGGTGTATCCAGTCGGACCCGGGCCTCGAACCGGATCGGCTCGTCCCCGTCGCGCTCGGCAACGACCTCGACCGACTTCGCGTTGCCGTCGTCGAGGTCACCGAAGGAGAAGACCTCCTCACCGGTCAGCCCGAGCGACTCGGCTCCTTCGCCCTCAGGGAACTCGAGTGGAAGTACACCCATCCCGATCAGGTTCGAACGATGGATCCGCTCGAAGCTCTGGGCGATCACCGCTCTCACCCCGAGCAGCTTGGTGCCCTTGGCGGCCCAGTCGCGGGACGATCCAGAGCCGTACTCGGTGCCGGCGAGGACGACCAGCGGTACACCGTCCTCGGCGTAGCGCATCGCCGCCTCGAAGATCGTGATCTCCTCCCCGTCCGGGAAGTGCCTGGTGAATCCGCCGGCCTGCTCGACCAGGAGGTTCCGGAGCCGGATGTTGGCGAAGGTCCCTCGGACCATGACCTCGTGGTTGCCGCGCCTCGAGCCGTAGGAGTTGAAGTCCGCGGGCTCGACCCCGTTTTCGATCAGCCAGGCGCCGGCCGGACTGTCCCGCTTGATCGCACCGGCCGGGGAGATGTGGTCGGTGGTGATCGAATCGCCGAGTACGGCCAGGACCCTCGCCCCTTCGATCGGCTCGACCCCCGGCGGATCGGGCGGCATGTCATCGAAGAAGGAGGGCTTCCGGACGTAAGTCGAAGCGGGCCAGGAGTAGATCTCGCCCTCCGGTACCGCCACCTCCTGCCACTCGTCGGTCCCGGTGAAGACGTTGGCGTAGTTCCGCGCGAACATCTCCTTGCGGATCGACTCACCGACCACCCGGTCGACCTCCTCGAAGTCGGGCCAGATTTCGGACAACATCACCGGCGCCCCGTCAGGGTCGAGCCCAAGGGGTTCGGTCTCGAAGTCGAGGTCCATACGGCCGGCGAGTGCATAGGCCACCACAAGGGGCGGCGATGCCAGGTAGTTGGCCTTGACGTCCTGGTTGATCCGCCCCTCGAAGTTCCGGTTGCCGGAGAGCACCGAGCAGACGACGAGGTCGTTCTCCTCGACCGCGGCCGAGATCGCTGGGTCGAGCGGGCCGGAGTTGCCGATGCAGGTGGTGCAGCCGTAGCCGACCAGGTTGAACTGGAGGCCGTCGAGGTATTCGGTCAGGCCGGCCTGCTCGAGGTAGTCGGTGACCACGGTCGAGCCTGGGGCGAGCGACGTCTTGACCCAGGGCTTTCGGGCGAGTCCCTTCGCCAGCGCATTCCGGGCGAGCAGTCCGGCAGCGACCATCACGTCAGGGTTCGAGGTGTTGGTGCAGGAGGGGATCGCAGCGATAACCACCCGGCCGTGGTCGAGGTCGAACTCGGTCCCGTCGGCGAGGGTGACCGGGATGGAATCGCTGGAGGTTCGCTCGGCTACTGCATGTTGCGGGGCGTGGACGGGCGCCCCGGCCGGTGATGAAAGGTCCTCGGCCGGGGGGTCGGAGGCCGGGAAGGA
>JBJTBP010000010.1:0-10258 GCA_046091385.1 Solirubrobacterales bacterium
GGCTGGGAGGCCGTGGCTGCAGTCTTCAGGTCCCGCAGCCGGGAGGAGTGGAAGGCCTTCAACGACGAGCACGACTGCTGCATCGAACCGATCCTCGGGGTAGGGGAGGCGCTCGACTCGGACCTGGTCAGGGAACGGGGAATGGTGGTCGAGTTCGAGCAGCCCGGGGTCGGGACAGTCAGGCAGCTCGGCAATCCCGTTCGGCTCTCCGAGACGCCGGCCGATACCTCGGGCCCGGCACCGGCGATCGGGGCCGATACCGAGGCCGTCCTGGCCGAGGCCGGCTTCACCGAGGAAGAGGTGGATGCCCTACTCGACTCTGGTGCTGCGGCAGGCCCGGGCGCACCGGACGGCTCGACCGGTGGGTTCCGACTGTGAAGACGGCGGGCAGACAGGCCGGGCTGATGAAGATGTCGGAGCTGGTCGACGCCTCGGGCGTCCCGGCGGCGACGATCAAGCACTACCTGCGGGAGGGCCTCTTGCCGGAGCCGATCAAGACCAGCCGGAACATGGCCTGGTACCGGCCGGAAACGGTCGAGCGGATCGCCCTGATCAGGCGCCTCCAGGAGGAGCGTTTCATGCCGCTGAAGGCGATCCGGGCAGTGCTCGACGAGGACTCCGACCAGGCAGTCGCCCTGCTCGAGGTCGAGGACTCGATCCTCGAGCGGGCCCTCTCGGGGGAGCGGACCAGGACCGCCCCGGCCGAGGTTCGCCGGGCGTACGGCTTACCGGCCGAAGTCCTCGACCGACTGGCCGAGATCGGCATCCTCACCCCTAACTCCAGGGGCTACTCGCCCGAGGACGTCCGGATCATCGAGGCGATCTCCCGCTTCAGGGCCGGTGGATACGACGAACAGACCGGTTTCACGGTCTACGACACGTTGCGTTACCGGGCCGCTCTGGATGACCTGGTCCGGGAGGAAGTGGACGTGTTGATGGAACGACTGGGGGATGAGCTTTCTGATGAACAGGCCCGCCGGCTGATCGAGTCCGGAGTCGAGCCGCTCAGGGACTTCATCGCCGCACTCCACACCAAACTGATGCTGGAAGAGGTAAGGCGCCGCCGGGACTGATCCCGACCGGGCTACTGGTCGGGGTTCGACGCGGGGACCGGCATCTCGAAGCTCCCCCTGGTGACCGAGAGGATCTCCTCGGCCAGGCGGGGTCCGTCGTCGGGATCGATCGGGGCGGCCGAGATCCTGACCACGACCTCATTGCGGTCGATTTCCTCGAGCCAGATGGCAGGGGGCCTCAGGGTCGGGACGGTGATCGCGTGGTTCAGCATCTCCTGGATCCGGGAGGGACTCACGTGGCTGTCGAAGCGGGCTTTGACATCGATCCCTTCCGGCTCATGCAGGGGCACCACCGTGGCACCGAGCACCACGCTGTTGGGGATCATCACCCGCTCCCCGTGGCGGGCCAATGCCAGGTAGAACAGTCCCAGCGAGCTGATCGTTCCCTCGATCGTGTCGGCCACCTGTCCTCCAGAGAGCCGCACCCGATCACCGACCCGGTACGGGCCGGCGCCCTGCAACACAACCCCGGCAAAGACGTTGCCGAGCGTCTGCTGGGCCGCCAAGCCGAGCACCACCACGGTCAGGGCCCCTCCGACCAGGATCGTTTCGGGCCTGACACCCGCGATCGCGAGGGCGATCGCGGCGATGACCAGGATCGAGACCAGCCTGATCGCAAAGGCGACGGTCCCTGCCGTTCCCGGGTCGAGGCGTCTCAGCACATAGGGGGTGATCGTCCGGCCGAAGGCCGCCGCGAGCCCCCAACCGAAGGCGAAGAGAAGTATCGCGGTGATCACCCGCACCTCGGTGCCGTACTCGGGGAACAGTCCGGGGAAGATTTCCTTGCGGTTGATGAAGAGGACCAGGACGAGCGCGGTCAGCAGCCCGAAGACCACGAGCCTGGTCCAGGGAAGGGGCCCACCGGTGCGTTCGAGTTCGCCACCGAGACCGGCCCTCTGCCAGGCGTCGGTCCTGGTCTCGAACATCCAGGCGGGCATCTGCGTCCGCCTGGATTCCGATCCAGACCGAACCTGCCCTTCTCCGGACGTGGTCCGGGACTCTTTCTTCGGCTCCTCCACTGTCCTTTGAGGTTAGCCCCAGGCTCAGGCCCTGCCTGATTTCGGCCCTGGGCGGTGGGTCCTTTCCATCCGGCCCGATCCTCGCCGACCGACACCCGGTGCGATACCTTTCCAATGCGACCGTGTTTCAGTGATCGAGAGCGGCAGGGGAGCCGCCCCGGAAAAAAACCGAAGGGGGAGGAGAAACACCTTGAAGTCAGTTCGTTTGGCCGTCCTTGTTCTCGTCGGGGCAGCAGTTGCCCTCGGCCCGTCAGTCGCTTCCGCCGACGCTTCGAACCATTACGCGAAGCAGGCCAAGAAGAAGTGCAAGAAGAAGACGGGGGCCGCCAAGCAGAAGTGCATCAAGAGGACGACCCGTGCCCTGAAGGCACAGGACAACCCTCCGGTCACCATCCGCACGACTGAGTACGGGATCCCAAGGATCGTCGCCGACTCAGACCGGGGCATCGGGTTCGGCTACGGCTACTCGATCGCCAAGGAGAACATCTGCACGCTGGCCGAGAACTACATTGGCCTCCGGGGTGAGAAGTCGAGGTACTTCGGCCCCGACAACGGCAACCTGAACTCGGATTTCGTCCGCAAGCAATTCATCCAGCAGGGCAAGGTGAAGCAGCTGCTCAACGGCAAGGGCATCAATGCGGTCAAGCCCGGAGCCCGTGAGGTGGTCAAGGGCTACGTACTTGGCTACAACAGGTACCTCAAGGACACGGGCCGCGCGAAGCTTCCCGACCCGACCTGCAAGGGCGCTGCCTGGGTCAAGCCGATCACCGAACAGGACGTCTACCTGCGCTTCATCGAGCTCCTCGGCTATGCCGGTACCGGCAATGCGCTCAATGCGGTTGCCGAGGCTGCGCCCCCCGGTGCGACCGTGAGATCGAGGAATCTCGGATCGGACTTCGAGCCGGAGCTGGACATCTTCAACACGGATGAAGGGTCGCTCGGCTCCAACGCAGTCGCCCTGGGCTCCGAGGCGACCAATACTTCGCGGGGAATGCTGTTTGGTAACCCCCACTTTCCCTGGAGCGGTCCGCTGCGGCTGTTCCAGTCCCAGCTGACCATCCCGGGCAAGCTGAATGTAAGTGGTGGCAGCCTTTACGGGGTGCCGATGGTGATGATCGGCCACACCCAGAAGATGGCTTGGAGCCATACCGTTTCGACGGCTCGACGCTTCGTACTGTTCAGGTTGGACCTCGCGGCCGGCAAGCCGACCACCTACCTCGAGGACGGCCGGGAGGTCAAGATGACTGCCCAGAAGATCACCGTGAAGTCCAAGCAGCCCGATGGCTCCCTGGTCGATGTGACCCGGACCCTCTACTCGACCAATCAGGGACCGGTGGTCGAGTCCTTCCCGGGCGTACCCTCGAGCGTCCTCAGCCTCGAGTGGACCGATCGGTACGCCTACGCCCTCAGGGATCCCAACCTCGACTCCTTCCGGGTGCTCAACCACTTCTACGATGTCAACCGCGCCCAGAGCGTCAGCCAGATCGAGAAGATTCTCGACAAGTACCAGGCGATCCCGTGGGTGAACACCATTGCGGCCGACTCCGAGGGCAATGCCTTCTACGGCGACATAGGGACGATCCCGAACGTTCCCGACTCGAAGGTGGAGGGAAGCGGTGGCGTGAGCGTCGCCCTCTGGGCTGCGGGACGAGTCCCGGTCCTGAACGGCTCGGACTCCGACTGCCTGCTCGACAAGGCGTCCGGGGCCGCTGCCGAGGGAATCCTTCCCCGGGATGCCAATCCGCGCCTTACCAGGCAGGACTACGCCTCGAACATGAACGACAGCGCCTGGCTGGCGAACCCGGCCCAGCCGCTGACCGGCTACCCACGGATCATCGGTGATGAGAATCTGCCCAGGTCGCTCCGTACGAGGAACGGCCTGACCCAGATCGCCCAGAAGCTGAGCGGTGGTGGCAAGTTCGGGATCGCCGACGTTCAGGCCCAGCTGACCAATGGCAAGAACTATGGGGCCGCGCTGCTCAAGCAGGGGATAGTCGATGTGTGCAGCGGCGCGCCTTCCGGCCAGCTCGCCGCGACCGATGGGTCCTTGGTGACCGTGAGTGGGGCTTGCCCGGTCCTTCAGTCCTACGGGTCGACCGACACCCTCGACGACCCAGGAGCCCTGCTCTGGCGGCGGATTGCGGTCAAGCTGCCGTTGACCGACACCACGGGTCTTTACACGGGCTCGCTCTACCAGAACCCGTTCGTCACCTCCAACGCGGTCAACACGCCAAGTGGGCTGAATGCCTCCAACAGCAAGGTGCCGACGGCGATCGCTGACGCGGTCAAGGCAGTCCAGACCGCCGGCGTGCCGCTCGCAGCAACGCTCAGGAGTCACCAGTACGTGACCCGCAACGGCGAGCGGATCCCGATCCCGGGCGGTCCGGGCGGGCTCGGCGTCTACAACGCGATCAATGTGAACAGCTCGGTGTTCAACTCGTCGACGCTCGACTACTACGACGTCCCGTCCGGCTCGAGCTTTGTGATCGCAGCCTCGCTCGACGGCAACAAGTGCCCGGATGTCAGGACGATCCTGACCTACTCCCAGGCGGCGACGAATACGAGGTCGCCCTACTACGACGATCAGACTCGACTGTTCTCGGAGGGCGGCTGGGCGACCGACCGGTTCTGCAAGAGCCAGCAGCTCGCCGACCCAGCGGTCAAGACGAAGAAGTTGAACGGCGGATCGAAGGCCGACCGCCGCGGCTGGTAGGCGCTGGGACAGGACCGATCGCCCGGCTCGGGCGGTCGGCCCCCCGGCAGCCGTCTCTGCCTCCCCTGTCAGGACCGTGGGTGGGTATATATTCCCCCGGTTGATTGACGAGTCAGTCAACCCCCATGAAGGCAGCGGCTATACAGATGAACACGTCCCGCGATCGGGATCGGAACCTCGCAACGGCGGGGCGGCTGGTCGCCGAGGCTGCCTCGGCCGGGGCCGGGCTCGTCGTCCTGCCCGAGAAGTGGCCCTGGATCGCAAGGGACGAAGGGATTCGCGACGGTGCCGAGGAGCTCGAAGGCCCGGCGATGACGGCTGCCCGGTCCTGGGCCCGTGACCTAGAGATCCACTTGGTAGCCGGAAGCTTCACCGAGGTCCGGGAGGACGGAAGGTTGACCAATACCTCTCCCGCCATCGGCCCCGACGGGGAGATCATCGCCCTCTACCGGAAGGTCCACATGTTCGATGCGGAGGTGGACGGGATCGAGTACCGAGAGTCCGCCTTTGAAGAAGCTGGTGACGAGGTCGTCGTCTTCCCGCTCGGCGAGGCGATGGTCGGCCTTGCCATCTGTTACGACGTCCGGTTCCCGGAGCTGTTCATGGCCCTGGCCGAGCGGGGTGCAACCGTGGTCTGCCTGCCGTCGGCCTTCACCCCGAAAACCGGTCGCGACCACTGGGAGGTTCTGGTTCGGGCCCGGGCGATCGAGAACCAGTGTTTCATCGTTGCCGCCGACCAGTTTGGGGAGGCCGAGCCGGGATTCGGGTTCTGGGGGCATTCCCTGATCGCGGACCCCTGGGGTCGGGAGCTTGCCGGCATCGACGAGGGAGAGGGTTTCGTGGTCGCCGACCTCGATTTCGGTGAGCTGGAACGGGTAAGGGCGGACCTTCCGGCGCTCAAGCACCGCAGGCCCGACCTGTTTCCGGTCGCGAGTGGGGGGGTTGCCTGATGCCGAGCGATGTAGCCCTCGAGCGAAGGCGCCAGATTCTCGATGCCGCCGTACAGGTCTTTGCCCGCCAGGGGTTCCACTCGACCAGGGTGAGTGACATTGCCGACGAGGCCGACGTCGCCTACGGGCTGGTCTACCACTACTTCCCCTCCAAGGACCAGGTCCTCGACCAGCTCTTCACCGAGCGCTGGTCCCTGCTCTTGACTGCCATCGAGGAGGCGGACCGGAGCGAGCTCGAACCCCGCGAAAAGCTGGGGGCGGTCGCCCGCTTCATCATCGAGTCCTACCGGTACGACCCCGACCTGATGAAGGTGATCATCGTCGAAGTGACCAGAGCGGCCAACTCCTTCGGCCGAACCCACCTCGACCAGATCGATGCCGCGTTCCGGCTGATCGAGAAGATCATCACCGAGGGGCAGGCCTCTGGAGCGTTCGCCTCGGAGATCGACCCCTACTTCGCCTCGATGTCCTTTTACGGGGTCATCGAGCAGCTCCTGACCGGGTGGATCTTTGGGCTCCTCCCGACCGGTGAGGCGGAATTCGAGTCGGCGGGCGATCGCGTTGTGGCGATGGTCTGCGACGGGCTTGACAGCGATTAGCCGGGCGACCTCCGGCGCACTCCACCGATCTTTCTGCCGGGTAGTCTGTCCCGCATGGAGCAAGACCTAGTTAGACGGATCGCCTGGAGCGCGATGTTGACTGCCTTCGGGGCACTCGCGAGCATCCTCGCCTCCAGGGTCGCCGCCCTCGCCTACAAGAGGATCTTCAACGAGGATCCGCCCGACTGATGGCAACCCCCGGAGACCCGAACCGGCCCGACTCCGAGAAGACGATCGGCGAGCTGGTCCTCGAGGTGACCGAACAGACGGCGGTCCTCGTTCGCGAGGAGATCGAGCTCGCCAAGGCCGAAGTATCCGAGAAACTCTCGACCCTCGGCAAGAGCTCGGCCGTTGCAGTCGCGGCCGGTGTGTTTGCTTTTCTCGCGGTGATCCTGCTTATGCAGGCGTTCGCGCTCGGACTCAACTCACTCTTCTTCGAGGATGAGCCGTGGGCCGGCTACCTGATCGAGGGAATCCTGTTCATAGCGATCGCGGTCGGGGCGGGCCTGTTCGCAAAGAAGACTTTCGCCGAGACCGGACCACCGGTACCGACCGAGGCGATCGAGGAAGCCCAGGAGATCCAGGCGATCTTGCTGCCCGGGGAGGAGGAGGCGTGACCCCGCCCGATCCGACGCCCGGGTCAGGCGGCACCCCGGTACCTCGCCCCGGAGAGGGACCTGGTACCCCCGTTCCCGGTGACGACGCCGTCGCCCGGCCGGTGTCGGGGGTCGATCCCCCTCGATCCGGCAGGTCGGCAGCTGAGATCCGGGCCGACATGGATGCCCGTCGCCGACAGCTCAGCAACTCGGTCGACACCCTCCGCACCAAGGTGGTCGAGGTGACGGACTGGAGGGGTCAGATCCGCCGTCACCGCCGCGAAATCGTGACCGCGGCGGTGGTGACCGGGTTCGTGGTCGGCGGTCTCCTGGCCCTCAGGCGTCGCTGAGATCCCGCTTCGGGGTGCTCTCGGGCGCCTCCCCCCGGCGGAAGAGGTCGTCGGTCAGCGAAGCGACCCGGTCGAGGAAGAGGATCCCCTCCAGGTGGTCGAGCTCGTGGAGGACGCAGCGCGCCTCGATCCCCCTGACCTCGACCTCGCCACTTCCGGTATCGACGATCGCCCGCCTCGGCCGACGAACGTTTGCGGTCAGGTCCGGCAGGCTGAGGCATCCCTCACGTCCGACCTTCGTTCCTTCCGAGACTTCGACAACACCCGGATTCACCATGACCACGAGGCCGAGGGGTTCCTTGGCGTGAGGATGCCCGGTCACATCGACTACCGCGACTCGGGCCGGTATCCCGATCTGAGGGGCCGCCAGGCCGACACACCTCTCGTTGGCCCGCATCGTGTCGACCAGGTCGGCCACGATCGCGTTGACCTCGGATGCCTGGGCAGGGGCCGCGACCTGTTTGAGGATCGGAGCGGGGTAGGTGATGACATCGCGAACCGCCATCTGATCGATCCTCCGGCTGCCGACCTCGGGGTCGGCGGCCCTCAGATCACCTCGACTTCGAGCTCCGAGATCGAAGCCTCGACTTCGGCTTCTTCGGCCATCGAGGCGAGGGCGCCCTCGAGTTCCCCGGCATCTCCGGGGAGCGCCACTTCCATCATCAGGGTGTAGAGGTGACCGTCGCCCGAGGCGGTCCGCCGGGTCTTTAGGTCGGTGATGTTGACTTCCCGTTCGGCCATCAGCTGGGCAGCCCGATGGACTATTCCCGGTCGGTCGGCGCCGTAGATCGTGACCACATGGGTTGGGTCCGGACCCCGGTCCAGCTCACTCACCGGACAGACCGTGACCGCATCGAGCCCCAACCCCCGTCCGGCCTCGTCGAGTTGGACCCGGAGCCGGTCGACGTGGGTGTCGTCGGGCACCGAGACGATCAACATCACGGCGAACTGGCCGTGGAGCAGGGACATCTGTGAGTCGTCCACGTTCCCGCCCGCCTCGACCAGGACCCCGGTCAGCCCGGCGACGATCCCCGGCCGGTCGCGACCGATAGCGGTTACCGCGAGGTTCACCTGCCCGTACCGACGTGCTCGGCCGGGGCGATCCCGAGGGCCAGCAGACCTGGACCGCCGTGGATGCCGAGGATGGTCGACATCTCGTTCATGAAGATGCCTTCGGTCCCAAATACTTCCCGGCAGTGGTCGGCCAGTTCCTCCATTCGCTCCGGAGCCTGGATGTGCTGGGCCAACCAGACGTACTCAGTACCTTCCGCGGCCTTTTCGGTCGCGATGTCCTTGATTCGCTGGATGCCTTTGCTCATCGTCCGGACCCTTTCGATCGGGTAGACGGTCTCGTCGAGGGTGATTATCGGCTTGATCTTCAGCGCCCCGCCGATCCAGGCCTGGGCCCCACCGATCCGACCACCTTTCTGGAGGTAGTCGAGGGTCTCGACCAGGATCCAGTTCTGCTGGGTCTCCGCTATGGCTTCCGCCCGCTCGATTGCTCCCTGTACCCCGAGGCCCTCGCGGAGGGCATTCGAGGTGGCGAGTACCGTGAGCGCGAGGGCTCCGGCGGTCGCCCTGGAATCGACGAGGTGGATCCGCTCGCCGCCACGCCCCTCGGCCTCCAGTTGGTCGGCTGCCTGACGAGCCGCCTCGAAGGTTCCCGAGATCGCGGCCGAGAGGTGGACCGAGATGACCTCCTTGCCCTGTTCGAGTAGCGGGCTGTAGACGTCGATGAAGTCGCCGATCGAGGGCTGGGAGGTCTTCGACGGGGTGGGACTCTCGATCACCTCCCGGTAGAAGACCGCGAGATCCTCGATCTCGTCCTCGCGCTGCTGGTTTTCGTCGACGATCGTGTAGAGGTTGACGACATCGACGTCGAGCCGTTCCCGGTCCTCTGCGGTCAGGGATGCCGTCGAGTCGGTAACCAGGGCGACCCCGCCCCCATTTCCACCGTTCATCACCGACCGGTTGTATCAGAAGGTGGCCGACCGGCGGCCGGGGTTTACGATCCGACGGTGTCCGACGTTGACCCGGTGAAGGAGGCCCCGGAGGCCAGTGACGGCGATAGACCGACGGTCGTCCTGTTCAGGTGCCAGGCCCCGACCGACCTGATCTGCCCGTGTGGTCGGGTCGCCAGGCGGCTGAGGCGGGTCGGGGTCGACTACGAGACCCGCCGAGTTGCGTTCTCCCGTCGCCGTCGGCCGGAAATAGTCGAGCTGACGGGCCAGTCGGCAGTGCCCGTCTTGGTCGACGGCGACCAGGTCGTGCACGACTCCCGCAGGATCCTCGAATACATCGGCCGCGAGTTCGGGACCCGGTAACCTTTTTCTCGTGGAAGGTTCGACGGAAATCCCGGAATCGGCAATCACGCTGACCGACACGGCTGCGGAGAAGATCCGTGAGCTCCTGGGCGAGGATCCCGATTCGGCCGGGCAGGCTCTTCGGGTCGCGGTCCGCGGAGGCGGCTGCTCCGGGTTCCAGTACGCGCTCGCCTTCGACGAGCGAAAGGATGACGACCACGTCTTCGAAGAGCAGGGGGTCGCAGTCGTGGTCGACAAGGTCAGCATGCAGTTCGTCTTCGGCTCCGAGGTCGATTACGTCGAGGGCCTGACCGGAGCCGGTTTCCAGGTCAACAACCCGAACGTGGTTGCTGCCTGTGGCTGTGGCTCGTCCTTCCAGGTGCGCGAGGACTCGGCCGACTCCGTCCCCGCCTGACCCAGCGTCCCCCGCCCCCTGAAGCTTCGCCCGGCCCGGACCCCAAGTCCTCCTCGGTGAGCCGATCCTCAGCCCATCCATGAAGAGCCGGTAGTTGACCATCCAGGGATCTACCCCTATCGCGCGGGTCCTGGCAGCCGGGGGCGCACTCACCCTCGTCGTCCCCTCCTCGGTGAGCACATCCCCCGTCTACCTCCCGCGCACGGGGAGCGAGTGACCCGGGGAAGAAACCCGAACAAA
>JBJTBP010000011.1:0-19299 GCA_046091385.1 Solirubrobacterales bacterium
TCGATCCCCTGCTTCCCTGAGGTTCGTACGCTAGCCACTTGCCGGTGGTTTGTCCAGTAATCCGGGGCTAGGGGACCAGTCGTGCCTCCCCCTAATTTCCCCGCCTCGAAAGAGGGTCTGATACATCTGGATCCAGCAGCACGAACTGAAGACCAAATTGAAGACGATCGTGAGGTTTCCCAGATAGAGAGCCAAGAACCTCCTGCTTTGCAAGCAGGAGGTCGCCGGTTCGATCCCGGCTGGCTCCACTCTTCAGCCGGGTCTAGGTGCCGGCAGTCCCGTGGCGGCGGGTCAGGACGACGAAGGCGACCGTGATCGTCGCGATCGGGATAAGGCCGAACAGGTAGACGATCGGGACCGACCCCCCTACCTGCTCGGCCATCGCCTGGGGGTTCAGGCTGACCGACATGCTCGGGCCTACCACCGCGAGCGAGACCGCCACCGCCCCGACCAGACCCAGGTTCCGGACCAGGCCCTTGCTCGACCCCTCTCCCTTCGTCATGGCCGGGCACCCTAGCGGCCCCGACAGGGCGAGGATCGGTGGAATCTGGGGTTCACGGCGGGGGTCGCTTTCGGCCCACCTCGTCTAGGCTCTTTCGGGAATGGACTCCCCCTCGAATGCGGGACTCGACGAGTGGCTGATCCTCGTCGGAATAGTCGCCGTGCTGCTCTTCCTCGACCTGGTCGTGATGCGCTCCCGTGGCGGGGTGATGAGCCCCCGGGGGGCGGCGCTCGCGAGCGTCTTCTGGATCGGGATCGCGCTCGCATGCGGCGGCTACGTCTTCCTGACGCTGGGCACCGAACCGGGCAAGACCTACGTCTCGGGCTACCTGATCGAGAAGTCGCTCTCGCTCGACAACGTCTTCGTCTTCCTGCTCGTGATCAGTGCCTTCGCGATCCCGAGCGAACAGCAGCACCGCCTCCTTACCTACGGGATCATCGGGGCACTCGTCCTCCGCGCGATCTTCATCGTGGTCGGTGCGGCCGCGCTGAGCGCTTTCAGCTGGCTCTCGATTCCCTTCGCGGCGATCCTGATCTGGACCGGCATCCGGCTCTTCCAGCACCGCCATGATCACGAGGGCGAGGAGAAGATGGTCCAGAAGATCAAGGACCGCCTCTCGATCGTCCCCGACCACTCCGGCAAGCTCTGGCTGAAACAGAACGGCAAGCGGGCCCTGACCGCATCGGGTGGGGCATTGGTCGGGATCATGCTGGTCGACCTCCTTTTTGCGGTCGACTCGGTGCCGGCGATCCTCGCGGTGACCACCGACACCTACATCGTCTGGGCCGCCAACGCCTTCGCCCTGCTGGGACTGAGGCCCCTTTTCTTCCTGGTCGCGATCCTGGTCGAGCGGCTCTACTACTTGAAGACTGCCTTGGCCGCACTGCTCGTCTTCGTCGGGCTGAAGCTCGGTGCCCAGGAGTTCGTCGGCAAACTAGACCCGACCATCTCCCTGGCGATCATCGGGGTGATCCTGCTGATCGGCACCGTCGCCTCCCTGATCCGTGAGAGGCGCCTTACCGGCCACCTCTAGCCAGGCGGTCTCTTCTTGCCCTTGCCCTTCTTTCCCTTCTTCGGCTTCGGGGGAGTACCGGGCACGGGCGCGGCGGGATCCGAGACTTCGGTATGGATCGTGCCCTGGGCCGCGCGGGAGCCGGCCCTTCCTCCGCCTCGCCCCCTCAGGATGAAGGCCAGGAGGACGGCCGAAACCGCTCCGGTGAGCGGGCCGGCCAGGTAGACCCAGATCGCGCTCAGGTCGCCGCCGACCAGGCCCGGCCCGAAGCTCCGGGCGAAGTTCATCGATGCGCCCGAGAGCGGCGCCGCCCAGAGGCCGGCCAGGGCGATGTAGCCACCGACCCCGATCGCCCCGACGATGCCGATGTTCTGGGCGCCTGAGGCAGTCCCCAGGATCACCGAGACCAGCCCGAAGGTGAGGACGGCCTCGGTGCCAAAGGCGGCCAGATCGCTCGTGTCTTTGCCGGGGAAGGTGCCGCCGTCCGCAGCGGTCAGGCCGATCAGTGCCTCGAGCAAGAGGGCCGCGACGATCGCCCCGGCCAGCTGAATCACCACGTAGCCGGGAACCCGGTTCCAGGGGAAGTCGCCCCTCAGGGCAAAGGCGATGCTGACCCCGGGGTTCAGGTGGGCGCCCGAGATCTTGCCCATGAACATGATGATCGCCATCACCATGATCCCCGGGGCGACCACGGCGGCCGCCTCGCTGACCGTGTCGGGGTATGCCTTCGCCACCATCGCCGCCCCGGCTGCCACCAGGACCAGGAGGAAGGTCCCTACGAACTCTGCGATCAGCCTCCGCCACTCCTGCTTCGGGTCACGGAAGTTGCTGAAGATGTCTTCGAGGTTCAGCGAGAAGGCATCGACCAGCTCGGCGTCTATCGCCCGCCCCTCCCGACGAGTCTGCGTCTCGTCCATGCCGGCCATTTTCCATCTTTTCGCCGTCGATTTGGTGCCCCCGGTCCGGTGCCTGCCGGTTTGCTCGAATAACCTCGCCCCTCGGGCGGGCCCGAAAACGCGATGGCGGCTGACCGGACAACGACAGGTACAGGCGTGGTCGGGGCGGGCCTGGCCGGGCTCTGGATCGCGCGGAAACTCGACTCCCGAGGGACCGACTACCTGCTGCTCGACAAGGGCCGGACGCCGGGTGGGCGGATGGCGACCCGCAGGTTCGAGGGCGGGCTGTTCGACCACGGCCTGCCGGTACTCGAGGACGGTCGGCTGACCGAGAGCCTGGCTGCGCTCGGGACCACTGCCGGACTGTTGAACGAGGTCGACCTCCCGACCGGATCGGGCTGGTACTCGAGGGAAGGGCTTTCGGCGCTCGGCAAGCAGCTGGCCGAGGGGCTGGCGATCGAGATGAGCTGCCGAGTCGGCGAGGCCTGCGGCGAAGGGGACTCGGTCATCCTGCCCGTCGAGCCGGAGGGCGACCGGGAAGGCGGATCGTTCGAGATCGAGGTGACCGGCTCGCTGGTCGTCACGGCCCCGTTGCCCCAGGCCCAGGAGATCGCCGGGCCGCTTTTCGGGGAGCCCCTCACTTCACTGCCGAACCCCTACTCGGCCTGCCTGGTCGGGCTTGCCGTGCTGGACTCCGAGATCGGCCTGCCGGGGGGTCCGCTGGTCAGAAGCCTCGAGGACAAGCCTCCCGCAGGGTTCGACTCCTTCGTCCTCGAGTTCCTCAAGTTCCCCGATCGGAAACCCGGGGTGAGCCTCAGGGTCGGACCCGAGGAGAGCGCCCGTCTGTTCGACTCGCCCGAGGAGGAGCAGCTGGAGTTCCTGATGGGTGGCTTCCGGGAGCTCGGCCTCGAGCCCGACCCGGCCACGGTCCAGGTCAAGAAATGGCGCTACTCCAAGCCCGCCACTCCTTCAGGGGAGAGCCACCTGAAGAAGCTGGTCGGCGGGGTCGAGGTCTTCGTCGCCGGGGATTCATTCTCGGCCGGGTCCGGGACCCCGGTGGAGTGTGCGCTCACCTCGGCCGAATCGGTGCTCGGGGCCTCCTGAGGGTCTCGACCACGATCCACCTGCGAGCCCCGAACCCCGACTATCCTTCGACCGATGAGCGAGTGGGCAGAAGACTTCTTCCGGGTCTGGCAGAAGGCCTGGAACACCGGCACCGAGGCCGTGCTCGAGCACGTCACCGACGACATCGAGTACTGGGACGTGACCCTTGCCGAACCAATTCGGGGCAAGGCCCGCTACGCCGATTACTGCGACGGCTTCTTCAACGCCTTCTCGGAGCTCAACTTCACGATGCGCGAACCGGTGATCCACGAGGGCGACCGGGTCACCGAGCCGTGGGCCTTCACCGGGGTCAACACCGGACCGCTCTGGATCGGGCTGCCGGCGACAGGCCTCCCGGTCGAGACCGAGGGCACCGACATCTTCGAGTTCCGTGACGGGAAGGTCTGCCGCGAGCACTCCTACTACGACGTTTTGAGCTCGCTTCGCCAGCTCGGCCTCTGGCCGGATATCGGCAGCCGCCAGGAGCAGGTCGCCCTTGGGGCCGGTGGCCTCTTCCTCCAGGGCAGGAGGGCTCTCGGCGACCTCGCCGGACGGGTGACCGGGTGACTACCGGCACGGCGATCGATCGCGAGCGGCTCGCCTCGCTGACTGCCTCGGAGCTGGAGCGCTTCGTCGAGGCCAACCCGACCTCGAAGGAGCTCTACGAGCGGGCCCGAAAGAACCTGGTCGGCGGCGTCCCGATGCCGTGGATGATGCGGTGGGCAGGTGGCTTCCCGGTCTTTGCCGCGGAGGCATCGGGCGCCCGGATCACCGACGTCGACGGTCATACCTATGTCGACCTCTGCCTCGGGGACACCGGCTCGATGCCGGGCCACTCCCCCGAACCGGTGGCCAGGGCGGTTGCCGAGCAGGCCGCGAAGGGGATCACGATGATGCTCCCGACCGAGAACGCGGCCTGGGTCGGTGAGGAGCTACACCGCCGATTCGGCCTGGAGCGGTGGTTCTTCACCCTCACCGCGACCGATGCGAACCGGGCAGCGCTTCGGATCTGTCGGCAGATAACCGAGCGACCCAAGGTCCTCGTCTATTCCTACAGCTACCACGGCTCGGTCGACGAGACCTTCGCCGTGGCCGGCCCGGACGGCACCACCGTCTCGCGGGAGGGCAACGTCGGGCCCCCTGTCGATCCTTCGGTCACCACGGTCGCGGTCGAGTTCAACGACCTCGACGCCCTCGAGCAGGCGCTCGCCACCGGGGAGATCGCCTGCGTCCTGGCCGAGCCGGCGATGACCAACATGGGGATCGTCCTTCCCGAGCCGGGTTATATGGAGGCACTCCGTGAACTCACCCGGAAGCAAGGGACCCTGCTGATCATCGATGAGACCCACACCTTCTCGGCCGGCCCGGGCGGCTGCACCAGGGCCTGGGGGCTCGAGCCCGATCTGTTCACGATCGGCAAGGCTATTGGCTCTGGCGTCCCGGCCGGCGCCCTCGGAATGACCGTCGAGGTGACCGAGCGGATGCTCTCCGACGCCGAGGCCGACTACGAGGACACAGGCGGGGTCGGCGGCACCCTGGCCGGCAACGCGCTCTCGATGGCGGCGATCCGGGCGACCCTCTCCGATGTTCTGACCGAGCAGGCATTCGAGCTGACGATTCCGCTCGCGACCCGATTCAGCGATGGCCTTCGGTGGATCTTCGAGAAGTACGGCCTACCCTGGAACGTGACCCAGCTCGGCTCCCGGGCCGAGTACCGGTTCGAGCCCGAACCGGCCCTGAACGGCACCCAGGCCCACGATGCCTCCGACCCCGAGCTCGAGCGGTTCCTCCACCTCCACGCGCTCAACCGTGGGGTGATGATCACTCCGTTCCACAACATGGCCCTGATGTCGCCCTCGACCACCGAGGCCGACGTCGACCGCCACACCGAGGTCTTCGAGGAGGCCGTCCGGGACCTGCTCGACCTTCCGGCCGGGCAGGACCAGGCGTGAACCCCCCCGGCGGCGACCTGGTGACCGGCGCCTCGAGCGGGATCGGCGAGGCGGTCGCGAGGCGTTTCGCTCGGCAACCCGGTGCCGAGCTCGTCCTCGTCGCCCGGCGGGGCGAGCGGCTGGAGAGCCTCGCCTCCCAGCTCCCCTGCCCGGCTACCTGGATAGCCCTCGACCTGACCGACGAGGATGCCCCCTCCCGGATCCGGGTCCATCTGGAGGAACACCACGGTGGCCGGCTCGATTGCCTGGTCAACAACGCCGGGGCTGCCTGGCGGGCCACCTTCGAGGAGGGAGGCTGGGAGAACGTCCACCAGACGATGGAGCTCGACTTCGACGCTCAGGTTCGGCTGACGGGCGAGCTCCAGCCGATGCTCCGTCGTTCTGCCCCGAGTTCGGTGGTGATGGTCTCGAGCACGGCGAGCCGGATCTCCCGGCCAGGCTCCGGTGCCTACTCCGCCGCCAAGTTCGCGTTGACCGGCTGGACCGATGCACTCTTCCAGGAAGAGGCTCCGCACGGAGTCCACGTCGGTCTGGTGATGCCGGGCTTCATCGAGACCGAGGGCTTTCCGGCTGCCGAGCTGACCGGTAAGCCCCTGCTTCGGCGCCTGGTCGGCAGCCCGGAGGCCGCGGCAGAGGCGATCTGGGAGACCGGCCCCGGCGGCCTGGCCGAGCGCTACGTGCCCCGGATCTACGGGCTGATCGGGATCATCCGGGTCCTCGCACCGGGCCTCACCCGCCGGATCCTCGGAGGATCACTGGGCAGGAAGTCGGTCACCAACACCGGCACCGACGGCTGAGCGGAACGCTCGGTTCAGGCGTCGGGTCGGTCGGGGTAGATCTCGTCGACCGTCGTAAGGGCCTCGAACGGCGCGTCGGCCGCCTGCGCGATCGCTTCGCCGCCACCGGCCAGGCGGTCGACCAGGGCGACCACGCCGACGACCTCGAACCCCTCCTCCCGGACCCGACCGATCGCTTCGACCGTCGAGCCACCGGTCGTCACCGTGTCCTCGACCACCAGCACCCGGTCACCCGGTTCGGCCGCCCCTTCGATCCACTTCTGGAGGCCATGTTCCTTCCGGCTCTGGCGGACGAAGAAGCCCCTCAGCCCCTCCCCCTCGGGAACTGAGATCGCCGCACAGGCAAGCGCGATTGCGGCGGTCACGGGACCTCCGACCGAGTCGGCGCCGAGTCCGTTGGCACGGTCGGCGATCAGTCGTCCGCAAGTGGCGAGCCCTTCCGGCCTCATCACGGTCCGGCGGGCATCTATGTAATAGGAGGCGGTCGCACCGCTTGCCAGGGTCACCTCGCCGAGTACCAGCGAGTGTTCCCGGAGCAGCTCGACCAGCCGCAGCCTGTCTTCTTCGGTCCCGCTCATCCGGTCGATCCTACGAGGCGCTCAGGACCACCATCGCGAAGCCGTTGTTGATCGCATGGAGGATGATCGGGGGCCAGAGCGAGCCGGTTTTTTCGTAGAGGATCGCGAAGAGGGTCCCGAGGAAGATCAGCACCGGCACGGCCGACCAGCCGGTCGAGAAGTGGAGCAGCCCGAAGAACAGCCCGCCGATCAGGGCGGCCGGGATCATCGGCAGCCGTCGCCTGAGTCCACCGAAGAGCAACCCACGGAAGGCGATCTCCTCGGCGAACGGGGCCAGGAAGACGATCAACAGGATCTGGAACCCGAGCGGCCCGAACTGGTCGACGATCTCCTCCTGCTCGGGCTGTCCGACGACGACCGAGTAGATGATCGCGAAGGCGAAGTAGAGGCCGACCGCTCCGGCCGACCAGGCCGCGGCCCTGCCGATGTCGAACGAGCGGAACCCGAGCGCCCTGAAGCCGTCTCGCAGTCCACCCGACCAGCTCCAGGCGAAGACGATCGGGATCAGCGCCAGCCCCAGGCCGGTCACCGCCTGGATCGCGATCGCGGTCGCGCCCTCGACCTCCTGCTCGGACTCGATCCCCCCGATCAGGTAGAAGGGCACGCTCGCCAGCATCCCGGCGAACAGGGCCAGCAGGGTCGCCCCGACCGCGCCGAAGGGGCCCCAGGTCGCGTACGGGAAGGTGTCGCGGTCCTCCTCCTCGACTGGCTGCCCGTACGGTTGGGGCGGCTCCTGGCCGGGCGGTCTCTCGGGGGTCCACTCCATCGGCCCATTCTCACACTCCGCCGACTCGACGGGCGGTGTGGCGAACCGCCCTCGGTCGAACCGGTGTCGCCTGGGAGGTCCGGCTCGGGGAGCCGGTTTCCGGGAGGAGGGGTCCCTCCATCGGTACCCTTTTTCCCGTGACTAAACGTCAGCGGCGCGTCAAGCGTCGGTCCGGGAACCCGAAGCGAAAGGTGGGCGGCGCGGCCGTAGTGGCCGGGGTGGTCGCCGGCTTCATCCTGCTCGCCGGAGGTGGCTGGGTGGTCGGCGTTGCCGGGGACGCCCCGGACGTAAACGGGATGAAGCCGGTCAACCAGGGCCTCAACTCAGTCGTCTTCGCCGGGGATGGCTCCCGTCTGGGGTTGGTCGATTCGGATGAGTTCCGGATCCCGGTTTCGCTCGACACGGTCCCGAAGGACCTTCAGAACGCGACGATCGCGATCGAGGACGAGCGGTTCTACAGCCATAACGGGATCGATGTTCAGGGAGGACTCCGGGCGCTGATCCGGAACGTCGAATCGGGACAGATCTCCGAGGGCGCCTCGACGATCACGATGCAGCTGATGAGGAACCTCTACATCGCCAACCCGGACCGCTCGGTCGAGCGGAAGATCGTCGAGGCCCGGATGGCGATCGATTACGAGACCGAGCACTCAAAGCCCCAGATCCTCCAGGCCTACCTCAACTCCGCCCCGTACGGCACCAACGACGGACGGACCGCGATCGGGGTCGAGTCAGCCTCCAAGGTCTACTTCTCCAGGACGGTCGAGAAGCTGACCCTGCCCCAGGCTGCCCTCCTGGCCGGCCTGCCCCAGGCTCCCACCACCTACAACCCGGTACTGAACCCCTCGGGTGCGATCGCCCGCCGCAATGAGGTCTTGAACGCGATGGCCGAGCAGGGAATGATTTCCCCCGCCCGGGCCAGGACTGCGAAGGAGAAGGGACTCCAGGTCGACCTCAGGGACGACCTCTTCGAGCGGACCCAGCCCTTCTTCTTCGACTACGTCGAGAGTGAGCTGATCAAGAAGTACGGGGTCAAGCGGGTCCGTCAGGGCGGCCTCAAGGTCTATACGACGATCGAGCCGGCGCTCCAGGATGCCGGGGTCGAAGCGATCACTTCGACCCTCCCCTACAGCTATGACCCGGCCTCGGCCCTGGTCGCGATCGATCCCCAGACGGGTGAGGTAAAGGCGATGGTCTCCTCGGCCTCCTACGACGAGACCCAGTACAACCTCGCCGCCCAGGGTCGCCGCCAGCCGGGCTCGACCTTCAAGACGTTTGCCCTTGCCGCGGCAATCAACGAGGGCATGGACCCCGACACGACCTACTACGAGTCGAAGCCGCTCAGCATCGACGACCCGACTTACGGTTCCTGGGAAGTCGCGACCTACTCCGATTCCTACTCGGGCACGATGAGTGTCTCCCAGGCGACCCTCGCCTCCGATAACACCGTCTACGCCCAGCTCGCACTCGACGTCGGGCCCGACAAGATCGCCGAGATGGCCCGGAAGATGGGGATCACCTCGAAGCTGAACGGCTACCCGGCCGAGTCGCTTGGCGGACTCGAGGTCGGCGTCTCACCGCTGGAGATGGCCTCCGCTTACGGCACCCTGGCGGCCGGAGGGGTCCACCGCGATCCCGTGGCGATCCGCAAGGTCGTCTTCCCCGATGGCGAGGTCGACCGGCCCGATCGCTCCAAGCCCGAAAGGGTGATGAGCGACGCCGTGGCCTACGAGGTGACCCAGATCCTCCACGGGAACATCACCGGCGGTACCGGAACGGGTGCCTACACCGGCTGCCTGGGCCAGGCCGGAAAGACCGGCACGACCGACAACTACACCGATGCCTGGTTCGCCGGATACCAGCCCAACCTCTCGACCGCGACCTGGGTCGGCTACCCGGAGTCGAACGAGATCTCGATGAGCTCGGTCCACGGGATAACCGTCGCCGGGGGTACCTTCCCGGCCGATATCTGGGGCCTCTTCTACTCGTACGGGGGTATTCCGTGCGAGGACTTCCCGACCCCGTCGGATTCGATCGTTTGGGACTCCTTCGCCGGTGACTACACCGTTTCGGGGGACACGGTCAGCGAGTACGACGATCCGATCGCTGAGGAAGGAACGGATGAGGATCGGGGCGACCGCCCGCAGGACGGCCAGGATGGTGGCAACACGCCCGAGCCCGCTCCGGCCCCCGAACCGGCCCCTGCTCCGGCACCCGCACCGGCTCCCCCCTCCGGCGGAGGCGGTGTTGCGCCTGCGGGTGGCGGCGGGGTCAGCCCGGGCTGACCCGGTCGGGTTCGGCCGCCGGAGTCGTCCCCTGTTGCGATTCCCTCAACGGTTTGGTGATCAGGCTGACCAGCCCGATGTAGCCGAGCTCGGCGACCGTCTGTATGGCCCGTACGGCGATCGCCAGCGCAGCACCGACGGCAAAGCTTTCGCCCGGCAGGGCGACCTTGACCGACCAGGCGAACGCTGCATCCTTGACCCCCAGCCCGGCCGGGAAGACTGCCGAGGCGATCGCCGCCAGGTAGCCGATCGCCGGGGAAGAGACAACGATGATCGCGTCGTCGAGTCCGACCGCGAGGACCGAGCGGACAGCCAGGTAGGCACCAGCTCCCATCACTGCCCAGATCATCAGGAAGAGGGCGAAGAGGTCGATCACCGAGCGCATCCCCATGATCTGGGGGAGCGGCTCCCGGCCGAGCATTCCGAGCAGGCTCTTCGAGACTGGGCCGAATACCGGCGGGCTGAGGAGGATGAGGAACATCGGCACGATCGCCAGGGGCAGCCACCTGGTCCAGTAATCGGCCAGGTCGGGGTGGGCGATCAGGAACCAGGCGGCGATCGATAGCGCCGCGGCAACCGAGATCGCCTGCTCGTAGACGATCGCTGCGGTGGCGACCCGGCGCGCGACCCCTGCCCGTTCGGTAAGGAGGATCCTCGCCAGGACGAAGAGGACCGTTCCGGGAATGTAACGGATCAGCAGGGGCTGGGCGAAGGTCCGCTGGGCCTTACCCTTGCTTATCGGGCTGTCCATCTTGGAGAGGATCAGCCCCCAGGCGGCACCGGCGAGGACGAAGTAGACCCCCATGATCGCCAATGCCGGAATCAACCAGAGCACCTCGAAGGAGATCCCCGCCTGCTCGATCTCCGACCACTGGGAAACCACGGTCGCGACCAGGAAGCCGAAGACGAGCAGGGTCAGGACCGTGCCGAGCAGGAACCGGACCCAGCGGCGCTTCGGTGCCTTTCTTCCGAACCTCGCGGCAACCGAGCCGACCCGTTCAAGCAGGGTCGGTTTCGTCGTCGCCTCCATCTCCTGAGGCTGCTTGGTGCTGGTCTTCGGGTCGAGCATCGGCCGGGTCATACTCTCAGTGGGGTATGACCGAAGGAACCGGAGAGTTCGAACTGATCGATCGGCTGCGGGAGAGGCTCGGCCGCTCCGACCTGCCGGTTGTGCCCGGGGACGATGCGGCCGTGCTCCCTCCTTCGCCCGGTCCGGTAGTGACGGTCGACACCTCCCTGGAGGGAATCCACTTCCCCAACGACTGGAAGGATCCGGCCGGGATTGCCTACCGGGCGATCGCCGTCTCCCTCTCCGATCTTGCCGCGATGGGTGCGACCCCGGGCCAGGTGCTGATCGCGCTCGGGGTCCCGACCGGGCGCGAGCGCGGATTCTGGTTTTCGCTGGCAGACGGTGCGGTCGAGGCGGCAGACCGGTTCGGGGTGGACCTGGCCGGGGGTGATGTGGTTCGTTCCCCGGCGCTCTTCCTCTCTGTTACGGCGATCGGATCGTTGCCCGAAGGCCAGGATCCGGTGACTAGGGCCGGCGCCAGGCCGGGGGACCTGGTTGGAGTAACCGGGAGCCTGGGCGGGGCGAGGGTCGGACTTGCCCTTCGCGGGGATCCGGGATCCGGCGCTCCTGCAGACGTCGAGTCGCTCCCGAGCCAGCGAGCCGCGATCACCCGACTGATCGATCGGTACCTGCAACCGGTCCCCCGCCTCGAGGAGGGGGTCGCATCCGGACGGGAAGGGGCGAGCGCGATGATCGACCTCTCGGATGGCCTGCTCGCCGATCTGGCTCACATCGCCCGGGAGTCGGGAGTGGGAATCGAGCTCGACCCCGACTCGATCCCGGTCGATCCGGACCTTCAGGAAGTAGGCGACCTGGCCGGCGCGGTCGATCCGCTCGTAAATGCCCTGATCGGTGGGGACGACTATGAGCTGGTACTCACCTTCCCCCCCGACCGACTCGACCGAATGGAGGAGGTCGCGGGGAAACTGGGTACCGATCTGACCGTGATCGGCTCGGTGGTCGAGGGCGAGGGGGTCGAGCTGCCTGCAGGCTTTGCGGATCCCCGCTCCGGGCCTCTCGGGGAGCACGGTTTCGAGCACGCTTTCTGATCCGACCAGGCCGGTGGGTCGGTTTTCGTATCCTCATTCGGGATGCATCGACTTCTCGGCAGGGACCGAAGGCCTGTCACGATCGGCCTGATCGCGGGCGTGGTACTGCTCGCCGTGGGAATCTCTGCCTGCGCCGAGAGTGGAACCGGCGATCCGGTGGCGACCGGCGGCGGTGAGGTGATCGAGAGGAAGATCGTCTCGGTTTCGGTTCAACCCTCCGGTGAGGTCTTCAACCCGGCCGAGATCTATGAACGGACGGCCGACGGGGTGGTGGCGATCAATGCCGTCTTCGACGCCTCGTCAAACAGCCCGTTCCAGCCCGGCGGGGCCCAGGGCTCCGGTTTCGTCCTCAATGGCGACGGGGAGATCGTCACCAACGCCCACGTGATCTCCGAGGGCGAGGGCGAGGACCGAACCGCAGCCCAACGGCTGTTCGTCGAGTTCCGCGACGGCAACGTCGTCCCGGCCGAGGTGGTCGGCTTCGACCCCTTCACCGACACCGGGTTGATCAAGGTCGACCCCTCGAGCGTCGACCTCGTCCCGTTGAACGTAGGCGACAGCGACAGGGTGGTGGTCGGTGAGCCGCTCGCCGTGATTGGCAGCCCCTTTGGCGAGGACAGCTCGCTCTCCACCGGGGTCGTGTCCCAGATCGGCCGCTCGGTCCGCTCGCTCACTGACTTCCAGATCGAAGGTGCAATCCAGACCGACGCCTCGATAAACCCCGGGAACTCGGGCGGCCCGATGCTGGACGCCGCCGGCAGGGTGATTGGGATCAGCCAGCAGATCGTCAGTCGTTCGGGTGCCAACGACGGCGTCGGCTTCGGGGTCCCGATCAACTCGATACTCCAGTCGGTCGATCAGCTCCAGGGCGAGGGAGAGGCGAACTACGCCTACATCGGGGTAAGTACCCAACCGATCTATCCCCAGTTGGCCGAGAGGCTGAGGCTCGGGGTGGACGGCGGGGCGTTGATCGCCGAGGTGGTCGATGGGGGGCCGGCGGATGAGGCCGGGATCCGCGGGAGCGATGAGGAGATCACCTTCCAGGGCACCCGGTTCGCAGTCGGTGGTGATGTGGTGATCGAGGCCGACGGCAAGCCGGTCCGGCAGGCCGAGGACCTCGGTCGGATCATCGCGGCCCTTACCCCGGGCGGGACGGTCGAGCTGGTCGTGGTCCGGGATGGATCCCGCGAGACGATCGAGATCGAGCTCGGCGAGCGCCCGACCGCCGTTTCGCAGCCCTAGTCGGATCCCGGAGCGGCCCTCGGGCTGGCTCTAGACTCGGTTTCGTGGGTGAGGAAGCAGAGGAACCACTCGTAATCGTCTCCAACCGTGGTCCGGCGCGGTTCGAGATCGGACCCGACGGGGAGTGGACCGCACTCCGCGGAGGGGGTGGGCTGGTCACCGCACTTTCGGGGCTGGTCGCCCACCGCGACGCGATCTGGATCGCCTCGGCGATGTCCGAGGACGACGTCGAGGTGGCCCGGGCGGCAGGGGATCGGCCGGTCGAGGTGGAGCTCGGAGGGATCGATTACCGGGTCGTCCTGGTCGAGAGCGACCCCGAGGCCTTCGACCGGTTCTACAACGTGATCGCCAACCCGATCATCTGGTTCATCCAGCACTACCTCTGGGACCTCTCCAACGCACCGGACATCCGCCAGGAGGAGCTCGACGCCTGGACCGACGGCTACGAAGTTGTCAACCGGGACATCGCCCGGGCCGTGGTCGAACAGATCGAGGGCCGGGAGAGGCCCCTGGTCATGCTCCACGACTACCACCTCTACACCGCACCGGCGCTGATCCGTGAGGCCCGCCCCGACGCGATCCTCCACCACTTCGTCCACATCCCCTGGAGCCAGCCGGACAGCTGGCTGGTCTTGCCCGCCGGGATACGGAAGCGGATCTACGACGGCCTCCTCGCCAACGACATCATCGGCTTCCACACCACCCTCTACTGCCGGAACTTCCTCGCTGGCTGTGAGCAGCTGATGGGCTACGAGGTCGACTACGACGCCCTGACCGTCACCCATCCCGGAGGCCGGACATTGGTCCGCTCCTACCCACTCTCGATCGATGCCGCCGGGCTGGAACGGGCAGCCGAGGCCGAGGAGGTAGCCGCCGCCGAAGAGGACCTGCTCGAGCGCCGCCGCGACAACCTGATCCTCCGGGTCGACCGGGCCGACCTCTCCAAGAACGTGCTCCGGGGGTTCACCGCCTTCGACACCTTCCTGACCCAGCACCCCGAGTTCCTCGAGAAGGTCACCTTCGTCGCCCACCTGCAGCCCTCCCGTGAAGACGTTCCCGAGTACGCCGAATACCTCGAGCGGATCGAGGCCCTGGTCGCCGTGGTCAACCACCGGCACGGGACCACCGACTGGATGCCGATCGACCTGCGGGTCTACGAGAACTTCCACGACGCCCTGGCCAGGTACCGCCACTTCGACCTGCTGATGGTCAACTCGATCTTCGACGGGCTGAATCTGGTCGCCACGGAAGCCCCGGTGATCAACACCCGGAACGGCGTCCTGATGCTCTCCGAGAACACCGGAGCCCATGAGGAGATCGGCGAGTTCGCCCTCACGGTCAACCCGTTCGACATCCAGGAGCAGGCCGATGCGATCCATGCCGCTCTGACGATGAGCCCGGAGGAGCGGGCCCGTCGGGCCGACGGACTGCGTGAGGTGATCCTCTCCCGCACTCCCGGGGACTGGATCGACGAGCAGATGGCCGACGTCGAGCTGGTGGCCGGGCAGGAAGCCGACCGTTGAGCCGGCGCCTTCGTCGCTCCCTGGTCCCGGTAGCGCTCGGCCTCGGGCTGTTGATCTGCCTGGCGATCGCCGGCCCGGTCCAGGCCGCACCGACGCTGGAGAAGTGCGAGATCGGTGCAAAGCGGCCCTTCCGTTGCGGGCACATTTCCGTACCGAATGTCCGTGGGGTACCCGACCTTGGCAATCGCCCGATCGGCTTTGCCCTCAGGCCGGCCAGCGACCGCTCCCGGCCGCCGCGCGGCACGATCGTCTTCGTCGAGGGCGGGCCCGGGTATGCCGCGACGAACTTCGATTCGATCCGTCCGGTCACCGCGGTCTTTGCCCCCTTCCTTCGTCGGTACGACCTGCTCGCGATCGACCAGAGGGGCACCGGCCGCTCCCGGCCGCTCAATTGCCCCGGCCTCCAGCGGGGTCGCGTATCGGCGTCGAAGGGACTCCGGGCCTGTGCCGAGCAGCTCGGGCCGCTCTACCAGGGCTACACCACGGCCGAGTCGGCGGCCGACGTCGAGGCAGTCCGCCAGGCGTTGGGGATAGAGCGAAGCGGGATGATCCTCTACGGGGATTCCTACGGCACCTATCTCGGCCAGTCCTACGCGGCCCGCTACGGCCAGGGGATGCGTGGCCTGATCCTCTCCTCCGCCTACCCGATTACCGGGGAGAGCCCCTTCTGGCCGAGCCTCTACCCGGCCGCCCGTCGGGCGATCAGGCTCGTCTGCATCCGCTTCCCGGAGTGCTCGGGGGATGCGCTCGGACGGTTCGATCGGGTCCTGCGGCAGGCCGGGACCCGGTCCGGCTTCACCCGACAGGTCCTCGTCTTCCTGATGATGTCAGCGTCCTCGTACGCCCCGGGTTCCTACCGACGCCTTAACAGGGCGGTCTCGGCCTGGCTCGAGGGCCGGCCGCGGAGGCTCCGGCTGATGACCGACCCCGGCCCGCCGGGCTCCGGACCCCCCGGCTACTTCTCCGAGGGGATGTACGCGGCGGTGGTCTGCAACGACTACGGGGTCCCGTGGGACCGCTCCGACCCGGTCCCGGAGCGGAGGGCCGAGCTCCGACGCCGGATCCAGGCCTTCCGGCCGCGCGACCTCTTCGCCCCGCTATCCCGGGAGACCTGGGCGATGAGCCCGGCCAGCGGGATCTCCTCCTGCCTTCCCTGGCCCGGTCCGACCTCGCTGATGGAGCCAGCGATTCAGCCCGGTCAGAAGATGCCGGCCGGACTCGACACCCTGGTGATCGCCGGGGAGTTCGATGCGATCACCACCGTCCACGAGGCCCGCAAGACCCTCCGCTTCTTCCCCCGTGGGCGCTACTACGAGGCGAGGAACCGGGGTCACGCCTCCGAGCTCTACTTCCCCTTCACCTCTCCAGTCACCGACCGGATCAGGAACTTCGTCTCCTCGGTCAGTTAGGTGCCTAGCACTAGTTTCAGAGAGATCATCATGAATGAGTTGGCCTGGGCCGCTCGACTGGCCCGGGTTGGTGAATCAGGGGGTTGGTGATGCCTTGAGGCCAGTGGATCAGTTCATGAGGCCGGCCTACCCGGTGACCACCAAGGTAGGCCGGGGTTTGAAGGAGGGCCTGGCGATCGGCTTCTGGATGCTGCTCTACCTGCTGGTCTGGGGCTGGGTCTGGGCGCTTGGCGGTTACCTCGCCTTTGAGATAGCCAAGGAGATCTGGCCGTTCTGAACAGGGCCCGGCGCTCAGCGTCTTCGCTTGATTGTCACCTTGCGGCTGACCGTGACCGGGTCGCCTGAATTGCGGGTGAAGGTGGTGCGGAGGGTGAGCTTCAAGGTGCGGCGGGTGAGAGCCTGGCGGCCCTTCTTGCCGAGGTTGCAGGCGAGGGTGTAGGTGCTGGCCCGGGGTGAGGTCTTGGCGGTGCGGCACCAGGTCTTCAGCTGTCCGGAGCCGGTGGTGGAGCGCTGGGTGATCTTGCCGGCACCCGAGACCCTGACCCTGGAGATGACCTTGGCGTCCTTGCGGGTCACTTTCTGTTTGACAGAGATGACCCTCACCGAGGCCCCGGGCGTGGGTCCGGATGCCCGGCAGACACCACTGCCGCTGGTGACCGGCATGGCCGAGCCCTGGTCAGGCTGGATGATCAGCTCCAGGCTTTTGACGTTGCCGCCGGTGCCGGGTTGGTCCAGGGAGACGGTGACCTGCTTGGAGGCATCTGAGTAGGGGTTGCCGTAGGAGTCCGAGTAGCGGTTGATGACAGCGGCGTACTCCTCACAGGCCGGGTAGGACTCGAGCGTGATGCGGGCATCACCGAAGGCCGGTTTGTTGAAGCCGCTCGGGCACCAGCTGCCCTGAGAGGTAGTGACCGGGTTGGTGCAGAAGTCCAGCGCGTCATTGCCGTACTTCCCACCCCACATCCCGGTGCTGAAGCTGGCCAGGACATCACGGTAGATGGCGCCCTGGAGGTTGTTGGGTGTGTTGCCGCCGGTGTAGATGTCCGCCAGGAGCTGTTGGCCGGAGATCGGGATGGACGCCGGGCTCTGGCCGGCCGGGTTGGTGGTTCCCGAGAGCGTGATCGAGCCGTCGGGGCCGAAGGTGCCGCTGTAGTTGCTGGTGGTAAAGGGTGCCCCGAAGAAGGCCGTCCTCAGGTTGATCGTCTTGCCGGCCATCGACTGGACGTACTCGGTGAGCGGTGGGTACGAGGGGCTGTGGAGCGGGGCCAGCACACGGAGGATGTCACCGTTATCTGCCTTGACGGTGGCTGCCGGGCCTCCCTCGATCTTTTGCATCGCCTCAAACACCCTGTCTGAGTTAGCGGTCCCCAGTTCCTCGAGCTTTCGGTCAGAGGCGTTGAAGGTCTTTAGCCGCATCCCGATGCCGAACTGGTCAACGGCGGTCAGGTTCGCCACATCAGAGGAGCTCGGGGTGACGGTCAGCTCGGCCCAGTCAAAGCGAACCGGGGAGCTGAAGGGGACCGAGCTCGGGACGCCCTGTCTGTAGGAGATGTAGATCCTGCCGGAGACGAGCTTGTCAATGGTGAGCTTCTGGCCCGGGATGCCCGAGAGCTTCTGGGGTTGGTCATTGACCGCTCCCGAGACCTCGTACTGCCCGGCGGCTCCACTTACGTTGACGTAGACCTTATTTGCCGGGAGGCCGGAGTTGTTGGTGATCTTGAACTCGAGCGCCTGGGCCTGGCCGGCGAGAAAGAGCGCCGTGAAGGACGGGAGCAAAACGCCGAAGAGGACTCTTCCGATCACCTCTACCTCATAGTAACAACGGGCTGGCCCTCCAACATCTTGCGCCACTTTGCCCGATGGAATAGGTTCGCCCGTTGCCAGACCAGTTCGGCGAGTTCCAGAACCCTCTCACCGTGGTGCCGCTCCCGCCACCGATCCCGCTGTTCGAGGATTTCAGCCTGAGCTACGGGACGCTCAACGCGATCGGTGCCTGCTCCTACGGGGCCGCTGAGTAACCCGCAAGGGCTAGCCAGGCCGACCCGGGGCGAACTCCTCACTCCCGTCGGCCGGGACTGATGGCTTCGGGGGCGGCGGCGGTGGTGTTGGGATGGGCGCAGGAGCCGGAGTAGGAGTCGGCGTGGTCGGAACGGGGGTCGAGGGGACCGAGGTACTTCCACCACCGGGCCTGCCCTTCGCACTGTCATCGGGCTTTTGATCCTTCCCCCTCCCGCTTCTTGCACCATTCCCCCCGCCGGCTCGCTGCTTCGTCCCAGTGTTTCCCCCTTCACGCCCTCTCCGGGTTCGTCCCTTTCCACTTCTTCCCGTGCGCCGTCTTCCGGATCGCTGGGTCGTTTCTCTCGGTGGAGGCGCCTGGCCTTGCGGTTGAGCCGGCTCGACCGGCGGGGCCGTATCGGTCTCCCCGGGCCTGAACCCCACGTCGGCCGGCAGCGGCGGAGGCTCGGGGGCCCGGAACAGGTCAGGCAGGGTGATCAGACCGAGCACGGCGAGGGCGACCGCGGCGGCCAGGCGGAGGGCCCGTCCTCCGTCCACGGTCAGGTCGTTTCCGCCACCCGGAAGCACCGGATCGCCTCACCTTTCGATCTGTTCGTTCACTAAGGGCTTCAGGCCGGGGCCGTCCAGCCTCTCCCCCGGGAGGGGTCCGGCTTCGCCTCCCCGTTATATAGTTCCGACCTGCTTTGGCCGATCAAGAACGCCATTACGAACTGGTCCTGATGCTCGACTCCGGCCTCGAAGAGGCCGAGCGGGACAGGCTTGCCAACGAGGCGAAGTCCTCGATCGAGAAGGGCGGCTCAGTCCTCAATGAGGACAACTGGGGCGTCCGCGAGATGGCGTACCAGATCGACCACAAGGGAGATGCCGACTACCGCTGGTACCGCTTCAGCTCCGGCAATGAGGTCCTCGAGGAGCTCGACCACAACCTGAAGATCGCCGACGGGGTCGTTCGATTCCGGGTCTTTGAGGTCGAGCCGGACTCACCGATCCTCCCGGCCCCCCCCGAGACCGCCGTCGTCATGGCCCCCACCGGGGACGACCACGAGCGTCGCGGCCCCCCCCGCCGCCGCGAAACCCCCCCCCCCCCCCCCCCCCGCCC
>JBJTBP010000012.1:0-3317 GCA_046091385.1 Solirubrobacterales bacterium
GCCCGCGGGTATCCTTCCGGGCCAGCGCCGACGTAGCTCAGTTGGTAGAGCACTTCACTCGTAATGAAGGGGTCAGCGGTTCGATTCCGCTCGTCGGCTCTCTGATCCTCCGCTAGTATCGGAAAATCCGGGGGCGAACGGTGAGGAACCCCGGCGACAGGACTTTGTGTTCAGGGATCTAGGGGAAAAGCTTCTTCATCCGGCAACGATCATCTCGGCCGTCGCCCTGATCGTCGCCCTTTCGGGTAGCGCCTACGCGATCAGCCAACTTCCGAAGAACTCGGTCGGGACCAAACAGATCAGGAACGGTGCGGTCACTTCGCCGAAGGTCAAGGATGCCTCCCTGCTGGCCAGGGACTTCAGGGCCGGCCAGCTCCCGGCCGGTCCGCGTGGCGAGCAGGGCCCCAGGGGCGAAACAGGTGCCACGGGTGCGACCGGCCCGGCCGGACCGACCTTCTCATTCGCCGTCCAGAACCCCTCAGGCACGCCAGTGCCCGTCGCTACGTCGGGTACGGAAGTCGTGAATCGCACGATTTCCATCCCTCGGGCCGGAAGGTTGATCGTCAACTTCACCGGGAGATTCAGAATCGCGAGCTTCCCAGGTCCCTCCGTTGGAGACGCTGCCCAGGCGGCCTGTAGCGCTTCCACCCTTCCTGGCCCCACTCAAGCCAGCTCGGTCCAGGTGTCCTCCCAAGCCACCTACCGAGCCTCCTTCCAGTCGAGCGATGCCCAGATATCCCTGACCTTTGGCTACGACGTGCCGGCGGCAGGGGAATACACCTTCCTGATCCAGTGTGTGAACAGCCAGCTCGTGGGGACTCCCGGTCTCGGCTTCAACAACTACGACATGACCGGAGTCCTCACGAGCCCCTGAACACCACGGGGGCGTTCGGGAAGACGGGGCCGAGGCAAACGCCCTCTTGAGGGAAGGCCACAGCGATCGAACCTCGACCCGGTTCCAGCCCCACCCACCGCCTGGCTGAGCGGACCTGGGTATTCCGCGTTTGCCGCGGCCGGAGCGCCGGGAGAAATTTCGGCGACTACCGAAACTCCTTGATCGGTGGGGCGTTTTCGGTATGTTGCCCTGCGAATTCGCCCGGGAATCGTCCCGGGCCCAACTTGGGGAGGAACCCTCTTGAAGCGTCTGTTTGCCGTAACGATCGCCGTCGCAATCGCCTGCCTGATCCCCGCCGGGGCATCGGCCGCGCCAAAGGCCAGCGAGACGGGCCTGAAGCTCCTTTCCGCCAAGGCCGCCAAGTCGGGCAAGGGCGTCCCGGTGACGGTCACGGGGGACAGGAAGACGCGAGGGGCCGCGAAGGCGAACAAGCGATTCGTGCTCCGAATCCTCGCCCACGGCGAGAGGAGCCGGAAGACCGTGCTCGGGTCGCTCAGGACCAGCACCTTCGGCAAGGCCGGGACCGAGACGGTTCGGGTCAAGACCAAAGCAGGCCTCCTGAGGAAGTCCAAGCGGGTGACCGCCACCGCCACCCAGCAGTACGACAGCCACAAGGACAACGACAAGCGCTTCGAACGGAACGCGGTTGCCATCCGGGCACTTGCCGGCAAGGGCAAGGGGCTGAAGGTCAAGGGCTGCGCAACCACCCTGATCACCCCGGGCTCCAGCCACAAGGGCTGCAGCCTCTACGGAGCCCACCTGGCCAACGCCTACCTCAAGAAGGTAAACCTGACGGGGGCGAACCTCGAGCGGGGCTCACTGGCTGGCGCCAACCTTAAGACCACCAACCTGAAATCGGCCAACCTGATCGCAGTCGACCTGAAGGGCGCCCTTTGGCCCGATACCGAGCAGTCGGCGCTCACCTTCCCGGATGACGGGCAGAAGATCGTCGACCTGATCGCCTCCGCCAAGACCAGCGTCGACATCGTGATCTACGACTTCGGTGGGCCAAGCCTCGTCGGCCAGCCGAGTGAGCCCGGGGCCCTGATGAAGGCGGTCCAGCGAGGAGTCGATGTGCGAGTGATCCTCAACTCGTCGCAGAGGTGCTCTGGAACCGACCCTGACCAGCAGAAGGAGTGTGCAGGCCAGACGAGCCTCGATCCGCTCTACGTCACTCAAGCCGCCTTGCGGTGGGCAGTCGAGAACCCGGTGGAGGGTCAACTGCCCGGCAAGTTCCGGGTTCAGTTCTCTTCCGAGAACTACCAGGTCACCCATCAGAAGTCGATCTTGATCGATACCGCCAACTCGGATGGGACGGCCAGGACGGCCGATCAGATGACCTCCAATTCGAAGATCATGGTCTCGACCGGAAACCTCCAGGCATTTCCGGTCGACTGGGGCCTCTCGAAGATTTGCACGAAGTCGGTGAAGCAGCCGGACGGTAGCTACCTTTGCCTCCAGTACGTCCAGAACTCCGCCTACCTGACCAACCCGGCTGGACTCTGCAAGGACGGGAAGAACCCGCCCGGCACACCGGCAAGCTGCAGTCCGGAGTGGGCGGCCAGGGACTTCGCGATCGTGGTGACCGAGCCGGCTCTCATGGAGAGGATCGCTGCGGTGTTCGCAGCCGACCAGACCTGCAAGAGCTGGACTGAGGCCCCGATCTACCAGCAGCTCCTGGGTACCGATATGCCCGACACCTGGGCGAACGGAACCCTCCTCCTCGACGGCAGCGGATACCCCCAGATGGGATCGGGTAGTCCCGGACCGTTCTATGGAGGCGACCCCGACCAGGTGCCGCCCCAGGGTCCGAACCCCGCCCTGCAGAATCAGCCGCAGGGCAACTCCCGGGCCCGTCAGGTTTCACTGATGAACTCGGCGCAAAACAGCCTAATCGTCTACAACGAAGAGATGGCTGACCCGGACATGGCCAACGCACTCGTCGCGGCCAGGCAGAGGGGGGTCGACGTCCGGGTGGTGATGGCCTCGAGCTTCTACCAGGGCGTTCCGAGCCAGAACAGTTACTTCGACTTCCTGGCCGCGAATGGGGTCAAGGTGAGCCTGCTGCCCAAGAGCGCGACGAAGGGCGTCGACTACATCCACGCCAAGGCAATAGTCGCCGACGGGACCAGAGCATTCATGGGGTCCGAGAACTTCGGCTATGCATCGCTCAACTACAACCGTGAGCTCGGCCTGATGCTGACCACTGACCCGAACCCTTCCTCTGAGTGGTTGCCAAGCGTGCAGGGGATCGCCGCGATCAAGACTGCCTTCGAGGCCGACTGGACGAACGCCAACGCAGTCTCATACAAGGCGCAGAAGCCATCGCCCCCCTACCCGTATCCGGCACTGGTGCCGGGAACGGCATTCCCTGGGGCGAACATGAAGTGTCTGGCCCCGAACCCCCCCGGCGACCTCTACC
>JBJTBP010000013.1:0-19539 GCA_046091385.1 Solirubrobacterales bacterium
GGGATGTACTCACCGAGGAGGGGACGACGAGGGTGAGTGCGCCCCCGGCTGCCAGGACCCGCGCCAGCGGGATTGGTCGTTCCGAGGAACGGCCAGGACCCGCGCGCTAGAGGGTCAGGTGATGGCCGACGACAGGCCCCGCGCGCCAGAGGGATTCGGGGGTCAACCGGCTGCCGGGACCCGCGCTGGAGGGTCGGTAACAACTTTTCACGAGTTATTGCCAGCCCCGTAACAAAGGGAATCCGTTCCCCATCCACACTGCGTGGCGAAAGCAGGGGAAATCGGCCCGCTCAGGGTCAATCGAGTCCAAGGAGAAGAACTGAAGTGACTTTTTTCGAGAAGCGGATCTGGTCGGAGGGTTCAAGGTTCGGTCGCCTAGCCACGGCGCTCGGCGTCGCCACCATCCTGGCGTTTGTCTTTGGGTATCTGGGGGCGAGTAAGGCTTCGGCGGATGAGTTCGCTGGGATCGACTGTGGCGGGAAGGTGATCCTCAATCCGGCCGGAGACGAGGAGTACCCGTACCAGTACGAGTTCAAGTGCGACAAGGACCTGAGGGGCTATTCGATCATCTCCAATCGCGAGATCGACGCCACGATCAGCGAGCCGATCGGCCTGCTCCCTGACGGTGCCCCTGCGGTGGGCGAGGACTTCTTCTGCACTTCGGGTATCCCCAGCTGGGGCCTGTCCTGCTACGGGAGCAAGGGTACGGCCAAGCTCTCGGCAGGCAACACGATCAGGGCCGGGATCTCCCTCTTCAACCCGATCTGCGATGCCAACCAGCAGCCACAGTTCTGGATGGTGCCGGTCTACAACTACACCGAGCAGAACACGACGGTGACACCTCCCACGACCTCGAGCTGGATCGCCGCCATGGCGCCAGTCGGACTGGGTGCACCTGACCTCCGGTGCAAGGTCTTGAACCCGAAGGCCAAGGCCAAGCAGGCCTGCGACAAGGCCAAGCGGCTGGCTCCTGGCACCAAAGCCAAGACGATGGCCCAGGCCAAGTGCCGCCGGGCCCAGGAAGCGGTAAAGGCAAGCCGCTAGGGCGAGCCGACTGGACTTTTCGCATTCGCCGACCTCGCGCTCCGAGGCAGGGCGGGGTCAGGAGGACGCGGGAAGAGTGCAAGCGAAAAGCGAAAGGACAAGGAGACAGAAAGAGATGAAAGGCAAGGGAACACTCCTAGGCCTGATGGTTGCCGTTATCGCCATGCTGGTGATGCCGGTCGCCGCCCAGGCCAAGACGACGATCACGATCAGTGGTTCGACCACGGTCGCTCCACTAGCGACGCTGCTGGCCAAGGCCTACATCAGGACCAAGGCAGGAAGCAAGGTGGGCTTCAAGATCCTCCAGGGCGGCTCCGACATCGGGGTCTCCGACGTGGCCCGGGGCAGGGTCACCATCGGGATGTCCTCGCGGACACCGAAGCCATCCGATCCAGGTGGACTCGTCTTCAACGAGATCGCCAAGGACGCCCTCTGCATCGCGACCAACCCGTCCAACGGAGTGTCTGACTTCTCCGAGCAGATGGTCCAGAACGTGTTCGGTGGGAGGATCCGGGACTGGAAGGACGTATCCGGGGCGAAGGCAAACGGGACGATCAACGTGGTAATCCGGACGGCGGCATCGGGAACCCAGGACGCATTCCTGAAGATCTTCATGGGCAGCACGAGGGTTTTCTCTGGTGCTTCCCAGAAGGCCTCGAACGGCCTGATCCAGCAGGCGGTAGCCTCGGATCCCCAGGCGGTCGGCTACGTCGGCCACTCGTTCACCAAGGGCGTCTCGATTGCCAACTACAAGGGTGTGCCATGCGACCTGAGGGCGGCCAAGTCGGGCCAGTACCCAGGTACCCGGCCGCTCTACTTCGTCACCAACGGAGCGGCAACCGGGGTGGTGAGCAAGTGGATCAACTGGATCCGTAACAACCCGACGGCACTCAAGATTGCTGCCCGGGAGTGGGTCCCGTTCAAGTAGGGGCACCCACAGAAAGCGGATAGCCAGGGTCTAGTTTTGGAATCCGCAACCCTGCCAACGCCGGTCGACCAGCCGGCCGAGGAGGACCGTACGAACCGGCGCGTCGAGCTCTTGCTCGGCGCGCTGGCTTCGTCCGTCCTCCTTTTCATCGTCGGGATGCTGGTCTTCACCCTGATCAAGGCGTGGCCGTCCTTCGCGGCCAACGGCCTCGCCTGGTTCGGTGCTGGGGGCAACGTCGATCAGCAGCTCGCCGCGATCTTCGACTCACCTGCCGACGCCGCGAATTTCGTCTACACGCTCAGGGCGTGGCCACTCATATGGGCGACGATCGTCGTAACCGGCCTCGCCGTGATCACCGCTTCGTTCATAGGGATCTTCTCCTCGGTCTTCATCGTCGAGTTCGCGCCCGGGCGTCTTCAGGCAGTGATCGAACCCGTGGTCAAGTTCCTTGCAGCCGTGCCGTCGGTGGTCTACGGCCTGATCGGGATTCTCGTGGTGGTTCCATTCATCAGGGACACCTTCATCGATGAATCGATGCGGGAATCAGTTCGCTACGTCGTACAGCTCGACGGTTCGAGCGTGCTTGCTGCCGTCTTGATCCTGACGGTGATGATCCTTCCGATCATGATCGCGATAATCGTCGACTCCCTCCGAGAGGTCCCGGTCTCCTGGAGGGAGGGGGCGATCGCGCTCGGGGTCAACAGGTGGAGGGCGATGATCACCGTGTCGCTCAGGGCGATCAGACCGGCTGTCATTGCAGCAACCGTGCTGGCCGTCGCTCGGGCGTTGGGCGAAGCCGTCATGCTCGCGATGGTCGCCGGCTCGATCGGTTTCGCGCCCAACCCCTTCGATGGGCTGATGTTCTTCCTCGAGCCGACGCGGCCCCTGGCTCCGACCATCCTCGACGGTGAGGAGGGACTTTCGGTGGTTCCGTTCGGTGAAACGATGTACGCCTTCGGTTTCGTCCTGCTGTTCTCGACCGCCCTGTTCTCCTTCGCCGGATGGGTTGCCCGTGCCTCTCTCGGTCGCTACGGGGTCAACGCGAGATGAGTCGGGTGTCGAGTATGAGACCCAAGAGCGGTGGACCGGCGCCCGCTTCGCCCTCCTCTCCGGGTCGAGGGAGTGGATCTTCGAGGCCGAGGAAGAGGAAGAAGATCGGGGCGAGCGGGAACTGGAGCATCCTCGACCGGATCGGCCTCGTGACCGCCTGGGGGACCGGAATATTCCTCTGCTTGGTCGCTTCCGGAATATCCGTCTACATGGCGGTCAAGGGCCTCCAGTTCATCAACATCGAAATGCTCACAACGAGCCCGACCCCCGCGATTGATCAGTCCGAGACGGGCGGATTCCTCGACCCGATGCTCGGGACGCTGATCCTGACGGTTCTCGGTACGGCCATTGCCGCCCCACTCGGCGTTGCAATCGCGATCTGGCTTACCGAGTACGGGCGCCCGACCTGGCTTGCCCGACTGGTCGAGGCCGGAACCGAGATGATCGTCGGGGCACCGTCGATCGCCCTGGCGATCTTCGGACTGTTGATCTTCCAGACCTCCCTGATGGCCCCGTTTTCCTTCACCGCCGAGGGAGGCGCCGTATTCGGACGCTCATTCTTTGCGGCCGGCGCGATCATGTCGTTGGTCGCACTGCCCTTCGTGGTTGGGGGAACCCGGGAGGCCCTGAACGCGATCCCGATGCACGTGCGGGAGGCCTCCTACGCACTTGGCAAGGACAAGGCATCGACGATCAGAAGGGTCCTGATCCCGGGGGCCCGACCGGGCATTGCGACAGGTACCACCCTGGGGATGGCCCAGATCGTCGGGGAGACCGCTGTAGTCGTGGTCCTCCTTGGAGCATCCCTCCAGCTCGCGCCCGAGGGGGCGATCCCGGCTCTCGACGTCCTCAAGGGAACCGGGAGCACCCTGACCAGCTACGTCTACGTCAATTCGCCGGCCGGAGAGGGGAACGCGCCTGACAAGGCATATGCAGCAGCCTTCGTCCTCCTCGCAATCGTCGTACTGCTGAATCTCTCCGTCAACCTGATAGCCAGAAGGGGATCGAGTAAATGGACGTGAGCCGGGACCTGGGGGATGAGTTGGATGACCTGAGTGCCCAGGAGGGTCTGATCGAGGGTGGGGTTGCCGGCGGGGCGATGCCGGGCGAGGTGCCACCGGTGAGAAGGATCGTGGTCGGTCAGGAAGCTCCCCCGATCAGGATGGCCGACCGGGTTGGTCCTCTCGTCGAGGACGAATTCGGATCCGATCCGGACTTCTTCGAGCCGGATGCGGAAGAGGCTTTCTGGGTCGAGGAAAGGATGCGTACCGAGTCCCTGAGCGTCTCCTTTGGCTCCAAGGTCGCGGTGCGGGAGGTTTCCCTTCAGGTGAACCAGGGCGAGGTGCTGGCGCTGATCGGGCCGTCCGGTTGCGGCAAGACCACCCTGCTTCGATCACTCAACCTGCTGGTCGACCTGACCCCGACGGCGGTCCGGAGCGGTCGGATCACTCTCGACGGAGAGGACATCGACGACTTCGATGAGACCCATCTGCGCAAGCGGGTTGGGATGCTCTTCCAGCAGCCGAACCCGTTCCCGATGAGCATCTTCGACAACGTCGCCTACGGCCTTCGGGAGCGCGGCACGAAGCGGCCGAAGAAAAAGGAACTCGAGCCGATCGTGGTCCAGTCGCTCCAGCGGGCCGGCCTCTGGGACGAGGTGGGGGACAATCTCGACCACCCGGCGCTCTCGCTCTCGGGCGGTCAGCAGCAGCGGCTCTGTATCGCCCGCTCGCTCGCAGTGTCGCCAGAGGTCCTCCTCCTGGATGAGCCCTGTTCAGCGCTCGACCCGATATCGACGGCGATCATCGAGGAAACGATCGTCGAGTTGAGTTCCGATATCGCGATCGTGATCGTCACTCACAACCTCCAGCAGGCCGAGCGGATCGCCGACAAGGTCGCCTTCATGTACCTGGGCGATCTGGTCGAATACGGGCCGGCCGGAAAGGTCTTCGCCTCACCGATGGCCGAGCGGACCAAGGACTACGTGCGGGGCGACTTCGGATGAGGTGGATTCTCAGCCTTTTCGGTATCGCCGCCATCCTCTTTGCGGCCGCCTGCGAGACGACCCGCGAGAAGAGCGCCCGCCTGGAGGCACAGGGCCAGAAACTCGCCGTCGAGGGCAAGATCGAGCTCAAGCAAACCAATCGTGATCTCCAGGTGACCGATGACTTCCTGCTCACTGACCAGTACGGAAGCGCGGTCATCTTGAGGGTCAAGAACAAGTCGGCAAAGGGTCAGGTCGACGTTCCGATCCAGGTCGACGTCAAGGACGCCAAGGGGAAATCTGTCTACAAGAACGACACCGAAGGCCTGGAGGACGGTTTGATCCATCTCCAGATCATCGGCCCTAAGGAGGAGACCTGGTGGGTCAATGACCAGGTGCTGGCGTCGGGAAAGCCGGCCAGCTTTGACTACGAAGTCGGGGTCCCCGATGGCCAGTACCCGGCGAAGGTCCCCGAAATCCAGGTTTCAAAGCCAAAGCTCGAGGTCGACCCGACGTCGGGGCTCAAGGTCGCGGGGACCGTCGTTAACAAATCGTCAATAGAACAGGTCGATTTGCTGCTCTACGCTGTCGCAACCAAGGGCGGCAAGGTGGTTGCCGCCGGACGCGGGCTGATCCCGACGTTGAAGACCGACGGCAAGGTCGAGGATTACAACATCTGCTTCATTTGCGATCCCCATCGAGCCGAGATCGAGGTCTTCGCGACCCCGACGACCTTCGGGTAGGCAGGAGGTAACCGAATGACCGAACAGACGATGGTCCACTCCGACCTCGACAGCAGGGGAGCGACCAGGTGCACCGGCTGCGGCAGCCCGCTCGCTTCCGATCAGCGCTACTGCCTGGAGTGCGGCAAGCGCAAGGGCGACTCGCGGGTCGAATTCGCCTCGTATCTTCCGGCAGTGACCGCAGATCAGGCTGGTGGCCCCGGTGACGGGCCGCCGAACGGGGCTGCGGTCGCGCCCCCGACGGACCCGGCTCCAGACTCCCGGCCGCAACGGGAGATCACACCCTTGATGGCGGCGACCGGTCTCGCCGCCCTGGTGATCATCCTGATGCTCGGTGTCCTGATCGGCCGGATGGGCGGGGATTCCTCCCAGCCCGTGGTTGCTGCCACCGGAGTGCCGACGGCGACCGCTCCCACCACCGGCACCGACCAGACCGTTTCCTTTACCTCTGACTGGCCGGAAGGGAAGACCGGATTCACAGTCGAGTTGGCGACCCTGCCCAGCAGTACCGATGCCGCCGCGGTCGATGTCACCAAGACCGACCTGACCGCTCAGGGGGCTACCGAGCTCGGAGTCCTGGCCTCGGACGACTTCGCCAGCCTGCCGGCCGGGAACTACGTCTTCTACTCGGGCGTGTTCGACAAGAGGGCTGACGCCGAGGCTCGCCTGAAGGAACTGAAGGGCAGCTTCCCTGATGCCCAGGTGATCGAGGTTTCCGACCAGACGGGTGGAGGGGGGAAGAAGCTGACTGGTGGTCCTCCTCCCGATACGGGGGATGCGGTCAAGGCGACCGAGCTCCAGGGAGAGCTCGAGACGACCGATCCAGGCGCCTATCAGGAGGCGCTCAAGAAGCTGCCGACCGAGATCGCCACCGAGGGCGAGACGGTTGCGCCCGACAACAAGGCTCCGGGCGCTGGCTCGGACGCCGTGACGATCGGCTGATCGTGGAACTTCCCAAACTGACTCGCAAGGCCAGGGAGCGCGAGCGCGAAACACGGGCCGCGGTCGAGGCTCCGCGAACCCGCCTCGAGGAGCGTCGCGAGCAGCTCCGGGAGCGGTTCACTCAGCTCCAGTGGGATCTAGGGGGCGCCGCTTACGAGATGGCATCTCGTGACTACTTTCGCCTCGACGTTCTGGCAAAGATGGCGGCACGCCTCCAGACGGTCGACGCCGAGCTGGCCGAGATCGAGAGGATGGCAAAGCTGGAGAGCGCCGGCGCTGCCGGCTCCTGTCCGGGCTGTGGGTCGCTCTATGCGCAGGGTGCCGTGTATTGCTGGAGGTGCGGCAGGAACATCCATGCAACCGGGAACGATGTGGTCAGTCGGGTCGCCTCGACCCCGCTCTCGCCCCAATCGGCCAACGGACACGCCGGTGGCTACCAGGACCAGGGTTACGCCCCTGAATCGACCGTGCCGGGAGCCGCCAACCAGGAATTGACTGGGGAACCGGCAGGGGATGCCGATCCCTACCCCCACGAGACCGTGATCCACCCCGACACCCCGTTGCCCGGCGATGTTCCCGATCCCGGCTTCGACCCGGGTGGCCCGGTGCGTGACGCTTTCGTGGAGATGGACCTCGACAGCCCGCGGCCGAGGGAGGGTGAGGATCCCTCCACGGGATGGGAGGGTGGAGACATCCCTCCGGGCGCCCCCCGTTGACCAGTTACCCGGTCCGATGAATCGTCTTCGGGAAGCACTCAGCGGAATCGGGGGCGACCTGCGTGGCCTCAAGCTTCCGGTTCGGATCGCGGTTCCGACCCACGAGGAGCTTGCAGCGGCAGCCCTCTCGACCCTTGCCGTCGGGCTGGCAGTCGGACTGGCCGTCGGTCCGGGTCTGAACTCCGGCATCTTCATGCCGGCAATTGCGGCGCCGCTCGCGGGGGTCGCTGCCGCAGGGACGGAAACCGAGGTCGCGACCCCCGAGCTCGGAGCGCCCGCCGGCGGGTCTGGCGGAGGTGCGGTAACGGCTTCGACCGGGACCGGTGGTGGCTCGGTGACCCAGGTCGCAGCGCCCCCGACGACGGCCCCGGCCCCAACTCCGGTTCCCCTGGAGACGACCCCGTCAGAGCCTTCACCGAGCGGATCCGGAGCAGGCGGGGGTGATTCCTCCGGGGATCAGGACAGCCTGCCCCTGACTGCGACGGTGGTCTCGGTCTCGGTTACCGGCAAGTCCTACGCGGTTTCGGATGAGTACGGCAACCTTTTCTCGGTATTCGCAAAGAACGCACCCAAGACCGGAGACCAGGTCAAGACCAGGATCACGCCTCTCCTGAATGGCACCTTCCTCGAGGCCTCGACTCGCCAAGTCACCGGAAGGAAGAGCGAGGCCGAGATCCGGGGAGTGGTCAGCTACCTCGACGCCCAAACCGGGATCGTGGTGGTCTCCAGCAGGGGGGTTTCGCTCGCCCTGGATGGTCGGGAAGTGATTGCAGACGCAGGCCCCAATCTTCGGGTCGCAGCGACCGCTGAGGCGAAGATCTCGCTTGCGCCAGTCGAACCCGCGCCCGCAACCCCGCCGGCAGGGGAGTCCGATCCGACCGTACCGATCCCGCCGAGTCCCGAGGCAAGGATCCTCGAACTCGAGGTCAACTTCTACGAGGGGACGGTGATCGAGCTGACCGGGAAGCTCGAGGCGCTCGATCCAGTCACCCGGAAGGCTCGATTCGCGGCTGATAGCTCCGGGGTCCTGACAGGGACGGTGGAGGCGGCCCTCCCGCCAGAGGTCCCACTCGACAGGCTCAAGGTCGGTAAGCCCTATTGCGTGACCCTCCGGGAGGGTGCGGATGGCCTCCTCACTCTCACCGGATTCTCGCCTGCATGGAGCGAGAAGGGGGCCAACGACCCGGCCGAGTCCTACGGGTAGCCGGCCCCTGTAGCGCGGGTCCTCCCGGCTCCTCCCTTCGGACCCGTCGGCCCTGGTGATCGATCGATCGCACTGAGTCAGGCGGGGGCTCGGGCAGGTGCTCCCACCTACCCCACCAGTTCCCACTCGCACCTACCCGACCCCCCTGCCATGAACTCTTGGTTGGTTCGGTCTTCATCCCCGGGTCACTAGCTCCCCGTGCGCGGGAGGTAGACGGGGGATGTACTCACCGAGGAGGGGACGACGAGGGTGAGTGCGCTCCCGGCTGCCAGGACCCACGCTATAGGGGTAGATCCCTGGATGGATGAGGTCCGGAGGGAAGGGCCGGTCCGGGGGTCAGCACCCGGTGTCGGTGGGGTTAGGTGGTGGCCGACGACAGGACCCGCGCGCCTGAGGGGTTGGTGATGGCTGACGACACGACCCGATGGCTAGGGTGACGGAATGGCTGAACTGCCTGAGGGAACAGTCGAGCTGGTCGAGCGCGCCCTCGCCGAGGACCTCGGAAGTGGCGACGTTACCTCCGAGGCGACGGTCCCGGAGGAGGCTGGGGCGACGGGCCGCATTTCGCTCAAGGAACCGGGGGTGGTCTATGGACTGGAGGTCGCTCGGGAGGTCTTTCGGCAGGCCGGTGCGAACGGGCTCGAGACACTCGCCGGGGAGGGTCAGAGGCTCGACTCGATCCCGGTCGAGGTCGCTGTCGTGGAAGGTCCTGCCAGGGCGATCCTCGCCGGGGAGCGGACCGCCCTCAACCTCCTCGGGCACCTCTCGGGGGTGGCGACCACGACCGCCAGGTTCGTCGAGGCGATCGAGGGTCGCGGTGCGAGGGTGCTCGACACCCGGAAGACGACCCCGGGCCTCAGGAACCTTGAGAAGGCCGCGGTCGAGGCCGGGGGAGGGGAGAACCATCGGTTCGGACTCTACGACGCGATCCTGATCAAGGAGAACCACATCGCGATGGCCGGGGGCGTGGCCGAAGCCGTCTTGGCCTGTCGGGAAATGAGTCCGGGCCTGGGTGTCGAGATCGAGGCCGAGACGATCGAGCAGGTCGAGGAGGCGATCGAAGCCGGGGCGGATCGAATCCTCCTCGACAACATGGGACTCGACGGGTTAACGGCGGCGGTCGCAACGCGTGACCGATCGGACAGGGCCGGACCGCTCCTCGAGGCGTCGGGAGGAATTGACCTGGAGTCGGCCGGGGCGATCGCGGCCACCGGGGTCGACTTCCTCTCGATTGGCTCCGTGACCCATTCGGCCCCGGTCCTCGACTTCAGCCTCCTGCTCGACTGAGCCCCGACCATTTCACGAGCCGTACACAGGAGCCCGAACCGACTACCGTAGCCTCGGTTCCCCGGCTCCGAAAGTCGAAAGTGGCCTTCGGGACGGCCCAGAGCTCATGGAAAGCCAACAGGAGAAAAAGGGACTCGGGGTCTCGATCGACCGGGCCAAGATGGGCAAGCTCCATCGCAAGTTCTGGCTCCTTGCAGCCCTGGGGATCATGCTCGACGGTTTCGACTTCTTCATCATCGGGGTCGCCAACCCCCTTATTGCCAAGGATTTCGGCGCCAGCGCAGCCGAGACCGGCCTGATCTCGGCAGCCGCGATCCTCGGGGCAGTGGTCGGGGCCGGATTCCTCGGCCCACTCGGCGACCGGCTCGGCCGAAGGAGGATCTTCAAGTTCGACCTGATCCTCTTCGTCGTCTTCTCGATTCTCTGCATCTTCGCCTGGGACGTCTGGTCGTTGATCGCCTTCCGTTTCATGCTCGGAGTCGCGATCGGCCTCGACTACCCGATCGCTGCCAGCTACCTGGCCGAGATCCTCCCGAGCAAGGGGAGGGGCAGGTGGCTGGTCGGCGGGTTTGCGATGCAGGCGGTCGGCATCCTGCTCGGTGCCGTGGTCGGGGTGATCGTCTTGAACCTCCTGCCCGAGGTCGACTCCTGGCGGTGGATGCTCGGGTTCGGCGTGGTCCCGGCCTTGGCGATCATCTTCCTCCGACGCCACGTTCCGGAAAGCCCTCGCTGGCTGGCCAGGAACGGCAGGGAGGAGGAGGCCGCAGAGGTTACCGGCCAGCTGGTCGGCCACCCGGTCGAGGTAACGCCCCTCGACAAGGAGAACATCTCCCCGGTTCCGGAAGGGATAAAGGCATTCATCCAGCCCGAACTGTTCAAGAAGGGCCTGAGACGAAGAACCATCTTCACAGCGGTCCCGTGGTTCCTGATGGACATAGCCACCTATGGCGTCGGGATATTCACCCCGACCCTGATCGCGGCCATCGCGGTGACCGGGGCCGACACGACATTCATCAGGGACGACATCGTCTCGACCGAGGCAACGGCGCTGCTCGACATCTTCCTACCCGTTGGGTTCCTCCTGGCGATCCTGTTCGTCGACCGGCTCGGCAGGGTCAAGCTGCAGGTGATCGGGTTCGCCGGAATGACCGTGGCGCTCGTGCTCCTGGCCCTCGCTGAGGGGTTACCCGGCGGTGGCGATAAGCACATCCCGATGGTCGCGATCGGGTTCGCCATGTTCAACCTGCTGATGAACGCCGGTCCGAATGCGACGACCTTTGCCCTGCCGGCCGAGGTCTTCCCCCAGGACGTACGGGCAGCGGGTCACGGCTTCGCGGCGGCCTGCGCGAAGCTGGGCGCTGCACTCGGGGTCTTCTTCTTCCCGATCCTGCTCGACTCGATCGGGTCGGAGGCGCTGCTGTTCGGTGTCGCCGGCTGCACCCTTCTCGCCCTACTGGTCACCATCGCCTTCCGGATCGAGCCGATGGGCCGCTCGCTGGAGGAAGTCTCGGGAGCCGAGATCTCCCAGCTGGCCCCGAGGGTCAGTCCGCCATGACCACCTTCCTCCGTTCGGTCGGCAGGGTGACCGCGTAGAATCCAGAGATGGCGATGAAGGACTTGCCGATGGCCCCGACCACGATGGCGCCCTGGCTCGACCGAGAAGAGATCGAGGTGCTGAGCGCCGAGGTCCGGGACCTCGCCAGGCAGAGGAACGCCGTGATCCTCGCCCACAACTACGAGGTGCCCGAGATCCAGGATGTGGCCGACTACGTCGGTGACTCGCTCGGGCTCTCCCGCCAGGCAGCGGCTACCGAGGCCGAGGTGGTGGCCTTCTGCGGGGTCCACTTCATGGCCGAGACCGCCTCGGTCCTCTCGCCGGAGAAGACGGTCCTGATCCCCGACCTCGACGCAGGCTGTTCACTCGCCGACTCGATCGATGCCGATCAGCTTAGGGAATGGAAGGAGAAGCACCCCGGCGCGATCGTCGTCATGTACGTCAACACCTCGGCCGCCGTGAAGGCCGAGACCGACTACTGCTGCACCTCCTCCAACGCGGTCGATGTGGTCAACCACATCCTCGACCAGCACGGGGAGGAGACGGAGATCCTGTTCGGGCCGGACATGTGGCTGGGGGCCTTCGTCGAGCGGGCTACCGGGATAGCCGACGACCCGGCCAAGCGGGCCCGCTTCCACATCTGGGACGGTGAGTGCCACGTCCACGCCGGTATCCGTCCGGACGACATCGAGAGGACGAGGGCCGAACATCCAGGGGCCGAGTTCCTGATCCACCCCGAGTGTGGTTGCGCGACCCAGGCGATGGAGTACGTCGCCTCCGGGGACATCGACCCGGAGGGCGTCCACCTGCTCTCGACCTCGGGGATGATCGAACACGTAAAGGACAACCCGGATGGCGAGTACGTCGTCGCAACTGAGAACGGGATGCTCTACCCGATTTCCCAGGCCGCACCCGAGGCGAACCTGATCGAGGCGAATCGGATGGCTTTCTGTCGCTACATGAAGATGATCACCCTGCCCAAGCTCCGGGACTCCCTGCGCGACCTCAAGTTCGAGGTAAAGGTCGAGCCCGAGATAGCCGAGCAGGCCCGGATCCCGATCGAGCGGATGGTGGCGATCGGATGATCGAGCTCCTCCAGCTCGTCTCGGCGATCGGCGCTCCGTTCCCCTCGGTCGACCAGAGCTACCTGCTCGAGGCCCGGCAGATGCAGGCGCTCTCGCTCGCTGTGCACATTCCGCTGGTCTGCTTCGGGATCGCCTTCCCTGCCCTGGTCATCTTCATGGAGTGGCTCGGCCAGAAGACCGGCCAGGAGCGCTACACGGTGATCGCCAAGCGGTGGTCGAAGGTGATGATCACCCTGTTCGCAGCGGGGGTCGTGACCGGCACCCTGATCAGTTTCGAGTTCGGGATCCTCTGGCCGGGGTTCATGTCGAACTTCGGCGACGTCTTCGGCCTGGCGTTCGGGCTCGAGGGCTTTTCCTTCTTCCTCGAGGCGATCTTCATCGCGATCTATGTCTACGGCTGGGACCGGATGCCCCCGAAGGTCCACCTGCTCACCGGGGTCCCGGTGATCGCAACCGGGATCACCGGCTCCCTGATGGTGATCGCAGTCAATGCCTGGATGAACAACCCTGGCGGCTTCGACATGGTCGGGACCGAGGTAACCGACGTCCGCCCGTGGGAGGCCCTTTTCGGGAACGGCCACCTCTGGCCCCAGTTGGCCCACATGTACCTCGCCGGGTACATCGTGGTCGGCTTCCTGATGGCCGGCGCCTACGCCTTCCTCTGGCTCAAGGGCAGGCGCGACAGCTACGTAAGGACGGCGATGCTGGTCCCCCTGGCCCTGGCCGTGATCGCGGCACCGGTCCAGCTGCTGATCGGTGACTGGTCCGCCCGGAACGTCGCCAACGACCAACCGGTCAAGCTCGCCGCGATGGAGGGACTCTTCAAGACGACGAAGGGCGCCCCCGAGACGATCGGCGGCTGGTACACAAAGGACAACCAGATCGAGGGTGGAATCGAGATCCCGAAGTTGCTATCGCTTCTCGCCTACCACGACCCAAACGCGGTGGTCCAGGGTCTGGAGATCGTCCCGGAAGAGGACCGGCCCCCGATCAACGTGGTCAGGATCGCCTTCCAGACGATGGTCGGTATCGGCACGTTCCTGGTCGTCCTCGCCGGGTGGTTCCTGCTGTCCTGGTTCCGACGAAGGAAGATCCCCGAATCCAAGTGGTTCTATCGGGGTGTCGTAATCGCCGGCCCTGCCGCGATCGTTGCCGTGATCGCCGGCTGGGTCGTGACCGAGGTCGGTCGCCAGCCCTGGGTCGTCTACGAGGTAATGCGCACCGAAGCCGCGGTTACCGGGGCCGACGGAATCGTCTTCGGCTACGGGGCCCTTGCCCTCGTATATGCCGCCCTGTTCGCTGCGGTCGCCTGGGTTCTGATCAGGCTCGCCCGCAAGCCCTTGCCTCCGGGCCTCGATTCGGATCTGGCACCGGACCGGGAGGGGGGCGATCGCATTGCTGGCTGAGATCCCCGCAATCCTGATCCTGGTCGGTATCGCCGCCTACATCGTCCTCGCCGGGGCCGATTTCGGTGCCCCCTTCTGGACCCTCACGGCACGTGGCGAGCAGGCCGAGAAGATCCGACAGCAGACCCACCGCTCGATGGCCCCGGTCTGGGAGGCAAACCACGTCTGGCTGATCTTCGTCCTCGTGGTCTGCTGGACTGCCTACCCCGAGGTCTTCGGGTCGCTCTTCTCGACCCTTTGGATTCCGCTCCTCCTCGCCGCCCTGGGAATCGTGCTCCGGGCGACGAGTTACGTGGTCGGGGGCGAGGCAGATCGGCCGGTGGTTGTCTGGATCTCGACCGCCTCGTCGCTCCTCGCCCCGTTCTTCCTGGGGACCGTGATCGGGGCGATCGCCGGTGGAACGGTTCCCCTCGGTAACGCGGCCGGCGACCCGATCACCAGCTGGCTAAACCCGATCTCGATAACCGTGGGGATCCTCGCGGTCATCTTCTGCGCCTACCTGGCAGCTGTGTACCTGGCGGCTGACGCAAACCGCTCCGGCAATCCGGACCTCGCAGATGCCTTCAGGACGAGGGCGATCGCCGCTGGGGTCGTCTCGGGCCTGGTCGCGGTCGCCGGACTGCTGGTCATGGGAACGGACGACAGCTCGATCTACGACGGTCTCGTTTCGGGGGGCGGACTGGTCGCGGTGATCATCTCCGGGCTGGCCGGGATCGGGGCGATAGTCCTCCTCGTGGCGCGGAAGTTCTCTGGCGCACGAGTGGCTGCGGCCCTGGCCACGGCGGCGGTCGTCGCCGGCTGGGGGCTCGCCCAGTCGCCCGACATCCTTCCCGGACTGACGATCGACGAAGCTGCCGCCCCCGACAACGTGATCATCGCCCTGCTGTTCGCGATCGGGATCGGACTGCTTGTACTGATCCCCTCGATCGCGCTTCTCTACGGCCTGGTGCTGGAAGGCAGGTTCGACACGGGGACCGGAGAGGGAGCTTCCCCAGCCGGCAGCCCAGTCAGGCCGATCGATCATCCCGGGCGTCGAGCGGTACTCGGGGTGTTCGCCCTCCTCGGCGGTGGAGCGCTCCTCTCGCTCTCGATGGATGGGGGCTTCTTTCTGTACCTCGGAGTACTGATGCTGTTTGCCGGCGTCGTAGCCGGGGCGATCACCCTCGCCCGGTCGCTGCTCCACACCGCAGCCGACTAAGCGCTCCGGGGATATCCGAGCTGCCGGCCGGGACTAGCTCCCGAGCCAGACTCTGATCCCGAACCCCAGCGGAGCGAGCCAGCCCCTCGGCAGTGAGCTGAATACGACCCGGCTTGCCCTGCTGCCGCGCCCGTCGTCCGAGTGCACCTTGCTGAGGCTGCAGCCGGCCGCGCGCAGGGCAGCCCGGGCTGAGGCTCTCGTCCTTCCCTGGAGCCCAGGCACCCTGCACCATCGGGGCAGGCGACCGATCTGGCCGCCCTCCCCGACCGGATCGTAGCCCGCGACTGCGATCGCTCTTTCCCTGACCCAGTTCCGGACCGAGTTACCGGCGGTCCGGTTGTCAACCGAGGCAACGTTCCCGCTGCAGAAGAGGTCCCCGAAGCTGGTCAGCCCGACCAGCCGCCAGCCGTCACCGACCGGCGAGACCATCGGTCCACCACTGTCTCCGGAGCAGGTCGAAGACCCTCCCTCCGGCCCACCAATACAGATCATCGTTCTCGTCTCGTAGACGTTCCCTTGGTCACGTCGGCAGACCGAGGCCGGGAGGATCACCTGTCGTGCGACCCTCAATCGGTTACTTACCTGGGGGCTGGCTGCATTCGTGTAGCCCCAGCCAGTCGTCTGGACCAGCCGTCCCGGCTGCCAGGAGATGGTCTCGCTGGCACCGGCGATCGCGATCGGGGGATTGGCGGACGGCGAGGCGAGCTTGAGCAGGGCAACGTCCCAGGCCGCTGCACCACCCCTGCTTCGATACCTGCGCTTACCGTTCGAATCGAGCGGCATGATCGCCCGGGAAACCGGGAGCAGCTCCCCGGTCGAGCTTCGATTGAGGAAGGTCCGCCCCGCGACCACGGTCAGACCCTTGACCTCATTCGGCCGCAGGTCGGCGACGCAGTGACCGGCCGTTATCACCAGGTCCGGTGCGATCAGTGAGCCCGAGCAGAAGTAGCGGGAGGTAGCCGGTTCAGCCGACCCCGAACCGCCATAGAGCAGGCCCACCTGCCACGGCCAATGGCTGATCGAGGTGACCTTGCCGTTGATGATCCTCGAGTCCTGCGCGGGATCGGATGGGGAATCCGGGGCGGAGGCATCGGCTAACCGGACCCCGGCAAGCAGGATTCCCAGGATCGCGAGGGCGACCCCGACCGATCTGGTCGAATTTCCAATCCCTGCCACCATCCAAGCCTAGCGAGCCGCATAAGCAAGGGAAAACTAAGAAGTTGCTAACATATTCTTAATACTCTTGGAAGCCCCCGTTCCGGTGAAGGAGTTGCCCGGGGGCCGGGGAATAGGTCGGGGTCGCATGGGAATTTCACCTTTTGGAAAGAAGAGCGAGACCGAGGGCGAGCTCGAACGAGCCCGGCTCGAGAAGGCGCGCACCCTGCCCCGCAAGGGTGGCATGCCGATCATCGAACTTCGTGACGTCAGCAAGGTCTACGCCGGCGGACACCTCGCTCTCGACCACGTCTCCCTGGCGATCGACCGGGGCGATTTCGTCTTCCTCGTCGGGCCTACCGGCTGCGGCAAGTCGACCCTGATCAAGCTCCTCATCCGCGAGCTGCTCCCGACCGAGGGGACCGTCTCGATCGCCGGTCGTGACATCGGTGGACTACCCGAGAAGAAGATCCCGATGCTTCGGCGGAACATCGGCACCGTCTTCCAGGACTTTCGGCTCCTCCCGAGCAGGACCGTCTACGACAACGTCGCCTACGCCCTGCAGGTGATCGGAGCCTCACGCTCCGACATCCGGCAGAAGGTTCCCGAGGCGCTCCGTCTGGTCGGCCTCTCGACCAAGCTCCACAACTACCCCGACGAGCTTTCCGGGGGCGAGCAGCAGCGTGTTTCGGTAGCCAGGGCATTCGTCAACCACCCACCTCTCCTGCTCGCCGACGAGCCGAGCGGAAACCTCGACCCGGTCACCTCGGTGGGCATCATGCAGCTTCTCTACCGGATCAATCGAACCGGGACCACCGTCGTCGTCGTGACCCACGACCGGGAGATGGTCGACCGGATGAGGCGGAGGGTGATCGAGCTGTACGAGGGTCGGATCGTCCGAGACGAGGTCGCCGGTGGATACACCGAAGAGTCGACCTCAGAGTTCGGCGTCCGGATGCGAGCCGAGATGGGTGTGGGCGCCGAGGGGCAGCCCAACGGAAGCGGCAGGGGAAGGACGGAGGGTCACTGAGATGGGACGCCTGATCTTCTTTTCCCGGGAGGCCCTGCGCGCGATGCGAAAGAACGTCGCCCCGACTACTGCCGCGGTCGTCACCACGGTCCTGACCGCAATCCTGATCGGGGTCCTGGTGCCGATCTTCCAGACCACCCAGAGCAAGAGCTCCGACGTTCGAGATCAGCTCGAGCTGCGGGTCTTCCTCTACGACGATGCGACCTCGACCGAAGTGGCATCCCTCCAGCGCCAGATCGAGGACGTACCCAAGGTGAAGAGCGTCACCTACCTGAGCAAGGACGACGCCCTGACCGAGTTCCGCAAGGACTACGGCCAGGAGAACAGGGACGTCCTCAAGGAACTGAAGGGCAACCCGCTCCCCGCCAACTTCATCGTCAAGCCCGACGACGCCGCCAACCTCGAGGCGATCCGGGCCGCAATGCAGGCACCCGGGGGCAGTCCGGGTAGCCCGGCCTGGATCTCGCCGATCATCAAGGACGTCGATGACCGCCAGGCGACCGCCGAGAAGATCGAAGAGGTGACCGGCGCACTCAAGCTGGTGCTGACTGTGATCACGAGCCTCCTGGTCGCGGCCTCCCTGCTCCTGGTCGGCAACACGATCCGCCTTTCGATCTACACCCGGCGTCGCGAGATCGAGGTCATGAGCCTGGTCGGTGCCACCCGCTGGTTCATCCGTTGGCCCTTCATGATTGAGGGCGTGATCGTCGGCATGCTCGGTGGGGCACTTGCGATAATCGTTCTGTGGGTCGGCAAGATCACGATCGTGGATCCCCTCTCCGACAGCTTCGCGCTGCTCGAGGCGCAGGACTCCGTTTCCTTCATCCTCCTCGTCGCCTGCCTGTTCGGAGCTGCCGTCCTGGTGTCGGCGCTTGGTTCAGGGCTGACGCTCCGCCGGTTCCTCAAGGTCTGACCTCCCAGGCCAAGGCCGCTTGAAGACCGCCTGGACAGCGGTCATCGCCGCCTTCGTCGGGCTGTTCGCCGGCATCCTGCTGGCCCAGTCCACGGTCGAGATGCCGGCCCCGTTCGGCTGGGTACAGGGAATCGGCGAAGAGTCGCTTTCCGATGAGGTCACCGGGCTGGTCGAGGACTATTACTGGCGATCGACCGACACCGATCAGCTCGAGCGCTCTTCGGTCGAGGGCATCGTCGACCAGCTCAGGCGCCGCTACCGAGATCGCTTCACCCACTATTTCGACCCGAAGCAGCTCGAAAGGTTCAACGAAGCGATCGAGGGAACCTTCTCCGGAGTGGGCATGACGGTCGGCGACCTGGTCGAGGGCGGCCTGGTGGTCGGCAGGGTGTTCGGGGATTCGCCGGCGGAGCGGGGCGGAATCGAGACCGGTGACCTGATCGTCTCGGTCGACGGGGAATCGATCGCCGGTGACGGGGTCGACTCGGTCGTGATGAGGATCAAGGGACCGGAGGGGACCCCGGTGGTGCTCGGGATCAAGGCATCGGGCGACGGACCGAAGAAGTCGGTGAGGCTGGTCCGCGAGGAGATCCAGGTTCCGGTCAGCGAAGGGCGGGTCCTGGAAAGGGACGGAGAGAAGATCGGCTACGTCTCGCTCGCCGGGTTCAGCGAGGGCGCCGGCACGGCTCTGGAGGGCTCCCTGCGGAAGGTTTCTCGGCGCGGGGCCGAGGGGATCGTGCTCGACCTGAGGGGAAATGGGGGAGGGTTACTGCCCGAGGCCATCTCAACCTCGAGCCTCTTCGCACCGAAGGGACGCCCGGTGGTCGAGACCCGGTCACGGGTCGAGGGGAACCGGATCTACCGCACCGAAGGGGGCGAGCTCGACCTCCCACCCCTGGTCGTCCTGATGGATCGGGGTACTGCTTCGGCTGCCGAGATCCTCGCCGCGGTTGTCCGGAAGTACCGGAATGCACCGCTGGTCGGTACCCGATCGTTCGGCAAGGGCCTCTTCCAGCAGCTGATCGAGCTCGAGGGCGGCGGAGCCCTCGACCTCTCGATCGGGGAGTTCCTGACCGCCGAGGGCGAATCGCTCGCCGGAAAGGGCCTCCGCCCGGACGTCGCAGTGAGCGAGGGGGCGGCCGCCTCCGATACCCAGCTCGAGCAGGCCGGCGACTCGGTCAGGCTCTGGATCCACATCGCCGACGTCTCGGCCTGGGTCAGGCCGGGCTCGGCGCTCGATCGCGCCGCAGAGGAGAGGGGCAACAGCGTCTATGTGCCGACATCGGTCGAGCCGATGCT
>JBJTBP010000014.1:0-32477 GCA_046091385.1 Solirubrobacterales bacterium
GTCGCCGAACGCGAAATCGATCCCGCCTCCGCAGCCGAAAGACTGCTCGAGATGACCGGAGGTCCCGATGTCGGTTGAGAAGGAAGGTGCACAGGTCCCACCACCCGGAGCAGATGAGGTTGCCGAGTGGGTCGGGTACCGGGTCGACGACATCTCGGGGCAGAGCGTCGCCCGGGTCCAGGGCTTCATGGTCGACGCCGACTCGGGGAACCCGAGCTGGCTCGCGGTGAAGCTCGGTCGGTTCGGCAAGACGGTTCCGCTCCTGGTCAGTGAGTGCGCCGCGGCGGCCGGGAGGATCTGGACACCGCACGACCGTGAAGTGATCCGTGCGGCACCGGCGGTCGATCCCGAGCTCCCCCTGAACCGCGACCAGGAGATGCAGGTGCTCGAGTACTACGGGGTGCCGGAGGACGTCGGTCGGGCGGCAGAGATCCGGTCCCGTCCGGGAAGTACCGAGACTTCCCGGCCGGCCTCCGGCTAGCAGCCGAGGGCCCGGGCGATAACCATCTGCTGAACCTCGTCGGTCCCCTCGCCGATCGTCAGCACTTTGGCGTCCCGGTAGAAGCGACAGACCGGGTACTCCTCGATGTACCCGTAACCACCATGGATCTGGACCGCCTCCTCCGAGGCGCGGACGGCCAGCCTGCCGGTGATCAGTTTCGCCTGGGCGGCGGTAAGGCTGAAGTCGAGGCCGCGGTCCTTCTCGATCGCGGCTCGCCAGGTCAACAGACGGGCGGCCTCGATCTCGGCCGAGAGGTCGGCGATCTTCGCCTGGATTGCCTGGAACGAGGCGATTGGTCGGCCGAAGGCCTGACGCTCCTTCGCGTAGGCGATCGATTCGTCGAGGGCGCCCTGCGCGAGGCCGACGCCCATCGCCGAGACCGATATCCGACCGCCGTCGAGGATCTCGAGGAACTGCCGGAAGCCCTGGCCGCGAGGGCCGAGCAGGTTGTCCTCCGGGACGTGGACGTCGTCGAAGGTAAGTGGATGGGTGTCGGAGGCATGCCAGCCCATCTTCCGGTACGGCTCCCCGACCTCATAACCGGGCGTTCCGTTGGGGATGATCAGGTTGGAGATCTCGGGCTGACCGTCCGCGCGGTCGGTGACTGCCGTGATCGTGACCAGGGCCGAGATGTCGGTGCCCGAGTTGGTGATGAACTGCTTCGACCCGTTGACGACCCATTCGTCGCCGACCAGTTCGGCACTGGTCCGGGTGTTGCCGGCATCGGAGCCGGCCTCCGGTTCGGTCAGGCCGAAGGCCCCGAGCTTCTTGCCGGAGCAGAGTTCCGGTAGCCATTCGGCCTTCTGCTCCTCGGACCCGAAGTAGTAGATCGGGGCAGTCCCGAGCGAGGTGTGGGCGGCAAGGGTGATCGCGACGGAGGAGTCGATCCGGGCCAGTTCCTCGACCGCGATCGCGTAGGAGAGCGTGTCCCCACCTGAGCCTCCGACCTCCTCGGGATAGGGGATTCCCATCAGGCCCAGTTCGGCCATCCGGGAGACGATCTCGTAGGGGAACGACTTGGTTCGGTCGAGTTCCCCAGCAACGGGTGCCACCTCGGAGAGGGCGAACTCCCGGACGGTCTCCCGGAGGAGTCGCTGTTCGTCGCTCAGGTCGAAGTCCACGGGCCGGATCCTAGGGGCAGGGCCCAGCCTCAGGGACGCTCGCCGGCCATCGAGACGGCAAGGTCGACCAATGCCCTGGTGCCGAACCCGGTCGGCCCGGAACCCCAGTAGGCCCGACCGGTGTCCCAGGCGACCCCGGCAATGTCGAGGTGGGCCCAGGGCTTGCCTTCGGTGAACTGCTCGAGGACGGAGCCGGCGGAGATCGTTCCGGCCTTTCGCTTGGCCGAGGCGTTGACCAGGTCGGTTATCTCCCCCTTGGTCAGCTCGAAGTATTCCTCGTGCAGCGGCAGGCGCCAGACCAGCTCCCCCGTCCGGCTCCCGGATTCCTCGACTTCCCGGGCCAGCTCGTCGTCGTCGGAGATCAGTGCGGCGTAGGTCGATCCGAGGCCGATTACCACCGCCCCGGTCAGGGTCGCGACGTCGACCAGACGATCGGCTCCCTCGCGGGCGCAATGGACCAGTGCATCGGCCAGGATCAGCCGTCCCTCCGCATCAGTGTTGTTCACCTCGACCGTCTTGCCGTTCAACTGGGTGATCACGTCACCAGGCTTGAGCGCGGTACCGGAGGGGAGGTTCTCGGTCGCCGGCAGCACCGCGATCACATCGAGTCCGATCCCCAGCTCGGCCAGGCAGCCGACCGCCTCGAGGACCGCCGCCCCGCCCGACATGTCCATCTTCATCTCGTGCATGCCGGCCGAGGGCTTGATCGAGATCCCGCCCGAGTCGAAGGTGACCGACTTGCCGACCAGACCGAGGACCTCGCCGTCTCCCCCGCCCCGGTAACGGATTGTGATCAGACGGGGCTCGACATCCTGGCCGCCTCGGGCGACCGCCTCGAGGCCACCCATCCCGGCTTCGGTGATTGCGGCCCGGTCGAGGACTTCGACCTCGATCGAGTCGTGGGCCTCCGCCAGCTCGAGCGCTCGCTCCGCGAGGAATTCGGGCGTTGCCCGGTTCGCCGGGAGTGACTGGAGCACCCGGGCCCGGTTCTCCGCTTCGGCCGACGCCTTGGCGAAAGCAACCGCGGTCCCGAGGCCATCCGCGTTGCTGATCAGGTCGATTCGTTCAAGGGGAGGCGGTTTCCGATCCTCGTCATCCCCTGAATCCCCGAACCCGTCGAACTTGAAGGAGGCGAGGATCGCCCCTTCGACCATTGCCGGCGCCAGCACTTCGGGCCCGGGCAGGTCCGGACCGTCGGGAACGATCAGGGCGAGGTTCCTCCCGTGGACCTCTCCGAGCATCCCGAAGGCCCTGGCCGCGAAGACCCTGGCTTTCTCGGCGTCGAAGGATTCGGGGGAGCCACCCCCGATTACCGCGATTCGAAGTCCACCAGCCGTCCTCAGCAGGGTCCGGGCATTCCTCTCCGCCCGGGCATCGTCGGCCCCGGGCAGGTCGCCGAACGGTTCCGGGAGCTTCCCGTCCTTGAACAGGGCAACGGCGAGCAGGTCCGTCTCGACCTCAGCCGGATCGGTGTCGACTATCGCCACGTCCACGTGGGCGAGTCTATTCCGGCCCGGCAGCCAGGGAATCGGGGAGTGGCGGTATCTTGGACCTCCGAACGATCGGCCAAGGCCGATCATCAACCGACTTCGAAGAAAGGCAGGAGTGCGATGGCCCGCACAGCGATCCTCTCAACCGCCCGAACCCCCTTCGGCAAGATGGGCGGCTCGCTCGCACCGGTCGATGCGACCGAGCTCGGGGGCGTCGCGATCGCCGGGGCCCTGGAGCGCGCCGGGGTTTCCCCGGACGCGGTCCAGCAGGTCTCCTTCGGTCAGGTGATTCAGGCCGGTCAGGGCCAGATCCCCTCGCGACAGGCCCAGATCAAGGGCGGGATCCCCCGCGAGATTCCTTCCGAGACCGTCAACAAGGTCTGTGCTTCCGGCCTCAGGTCGGTCGGCCTGCTCGACCAGGCGATCCGCTCAGGGGACGTCGAGGTCGCGGTCGGTGGAGGAATGGAGTCGATGAGCAACGCTCCTTACCTGCTGCCCGGTGCCCGCTTCGGTTTCCGGATGGGCGACGTCGACACGGTCGATTCGATGACCCACGACGGCCTGACCAACCCCTTCACCCACCTCCAGATGATCGCCGAGGCCAGCGAGGTTTCGAATGGACTCGGGATCGAGCGCAGCGAGATGGACCGGTTCGCAGCGAGGTCCCACGAACTGGCCGACAAGGCCCAGGCGGCCGGGGTGCTGGCCGAGGAAATCGTGCCGGTCACGGTCAAGACCCGGAAGTCGGAGGAGGTCGTCGAGGAGGACGAGGCGATTCGTCCCGAGACGACTGAAGAGGTCTTGGGCAAGCTGCGCGCTGTCGGAGGGGACGATGCGACCCACACCGCAGGCAATGCCCCAGGCGTCAACGACGGGGCGGGAGCCCTGGTGCTCGCCTCCGAAGAGTGGGCGGAAGCTCAGGGGATCGAGCCGCTTGGGACGATCGTCGGCTACGGCCAGGTCGGTGACGACTTTGCCTTCCTCGCCAAGACCCCGGCTCTCGCCGCGCAGCAGGCCCTCGACCGTCTTGGCAAGTCGGCGGACGAGGTCGACCTCTGGGAGATCAACGAGGCTTTCGCCTCGGTCGCCCTCAACACAGCGAAGATGCTCGAGATCGACGAGGAGAAGATCAACGTGAACGGCGGAGCTATCGCCCTCGGCCACCCGATCGGAGCCTCCGGTGCCCGCATACTCGGAGCGCTCCTGCTCGAGCTGAAGCGCCGTGGAGGGGGCCTCGGCTGCGCGGCGATCTGCTCGGGTGGTGGCCAGGGCGACGCGATCCTGGTCGAGGTCTGAGCCCGGGACCGGTCCGGTGACCGGCCGGTCCGAAGGTGGGAGCCGGTGATGGCAGGCGCGGCATTCTTCGATCTCGACAGGACCCTGATGGCGGGCTCCAGCGGGATGGAGTTCGCCCGGGTCGCTGCCCGGAGGGGAGTGGTCTCCCGGCGGGTCGTCTCGAGGTGGGCGATCGACCACCTTCGCTACCGGATCGAGGGCGCCTCGGACGAGAAGACCTACGAGGCCTTGAAGATCGCCCGGGAGTCGGTGACCGGGGTTCCAGAGCGGGAGATAGCGAGGATGTGGCCCGAAGTGCTCGCCGGGATCCTGCCCCGGATCCATCCGGAAGTGCTGGCAGAGGCCCATCGCCACCAGGACGAGGGCCGGGAGGCCTGGATAGTCAGTGCCGCGGGATCCGTGATGGTCGAGTCGCTCGCCGCCGTCCTCGGGATGGACGGTGGCATAGGTACCCGCTACGAGGTGGGTCGGGACGGCGCCTACACCGGGCGATTCGACGGTCCCTTCGTCTACGGCCCCGGCAAAGTGGAGGCGATCGACCGGATCGCCGCGGAGCGGGGCCTGCTGCTCGGTGACTCCTGGGCCTACTCGGATTCCGTCTCCGACCTGCCGATGCTCCGGATGACCGGCACGGCCGTCGCGGTCAACCCGGACCGCCCGCTCCGCGAGATCGCAAGGACGGAGGGCTGGGAAGTGATGCACCTCGACCGGATCGGCCGTCGGCTCGCGATCGCCGGGACTGTCGCCCTGGCCGGCCTTGCCGGTGGGCTCGGCAGCTATTTCTCCTCCCGGCGCCAGCAGGGCACCGGACGTCGTTTCCCCTAGTATCGGAATCAGGCCGGGAAACTCCCGAAAGGGCTGTGGATGGAGCGTTCGGTGGCAGAGAGGGACTCGCAGGGTGACGCGCCCGACGGGTTGGACGATCCGGTCCGGAAGGCCCCGGAGAAGGACCTCACGACGATTTCGGGTCGTGCCGTCCGCGAGGTCTACGGTCCGGCCGACCGCGAGGGGGCAGACCCCTCCGAGACGGTGGGTGACCCTGGTGAATATCCGTTTACCAGGGGCCCGTACGAGTCGATGTACCGCGGTCGGACCTGGACGATGCGCCAGTTCGCCGGGTTCGGCACGGTAGAGGAGACCAACGAAAGGTTCCGCTACCTGCTCGACCGGGGACAGACCGGCCTCTCCACGGCATTCGATATGCCGACCCTGATGGGCTACGACTCCGACCACCCCCGCTCCCTGGGAGAGGTCGGTCGGGAGGGCGTGGCGGTGGACACGCTCGAGGACATGGAGCGGCTCTTCCATGGGATACCGCTGGAAGAGGTCAGTACCTCGATGACCATCAACGCCCCTGCGGCGATGCTGCTCGCCTTCTACGTGCTGGTAGGAGAGCGCCAGGGGGTGCCGCCCGAGGCACTCGCCGGGACGATCCAGACGGACATCCTCAAGGAGTACATCGCCCAGAAGGAGTGGTGTTTCCCGGTGGATCCGGCGATGCGGCTGGTCACCGACATGGTCGAGTACTCGACCGCCGAGATGCCCCGGTGGCACCCGATCTCGGTCTCCGGCTACCACATCAGGGAAGCCGGGTCGACCGCCGCCCAGGAACTCGCCTTCACCCTGAAGAACGGTTTCACCTACGTCGAGCACGCCCTCGAGCGGGGCCTCGACGTCGACGCATTCGCCCCACGCTTTTCCTTCTTCTTCAACGCGCACATCGACTTCTTCGAGGAGATCGCCAAGTACAGGGCCGCCCGCCGGATCTGGGCCCGCGAGATGAAGGAGACCTACGGGGCGACCAGGCCCGAGTCGATGAGACTGCGGTTCCACACTCAGACGGCCGGGGTATCCCTGACCGCCCAACAGCCCCTGAACAACGTCGTGCGGACTGCGATCGAGGCACTGGCCGGGGTACTCGGTGGAACCCAGTCGCTCCATACCAACTCCTACGACGAGGCGCTTGCCCTGCCGACCGAGGACGCGGTTGCCCTCGCGCTCCGGACCCAGCAGGTGATCGCCCACGAGACCGGCGTTGCGAACACGGTGGATCCGCTCGGTGGTTCCTGGTTCGTCGAGTCCCTGACCGACGAGATGGAGGCCGACGCATACGACTACTTCCGCCGGATCGACGAGCTCGGAGGGATGGTCGAGGCGATCCGCCAGAACTTCCCGCAGCGGGAGATCGGTGAAGCCGCCTTCCGGTACCAGCTGGAACTCGAGGCTGGGCAGCGGCAGGTGGTTGGAGTCAACGCCTCCCGCGAGGAGGACGAAGAGGAGGTGCCGATCCTCCACATCGACCCGGCCCTCGAGGCGAAGCAGCTCGAACGCCTCGAGGCCACTCGCAGCCGACGGGACCAGGCCCAGGTGGATGAAGCCCTGGCCCGGCTAAAGGAGGTCGCCGGCGGCGAAGGGAACCTGATGTTCCCGATCATCGAAGCCTCCCGGGCACTGGCGACCGAGGGCGAGATGGTCTCCGCACTCCAGGACGTTTTCGGGACCTACTCGGAGACCCCGGTCTTCTGAGGACCGTGATGGAGGACGCCCCCGAAGCCGGTCCGGGCAGACCCCAGGGCAGGAAGACCAGGGTCGTGGTCGCGAAGCCGGGGCTCGACGGCCACGACCGCGGCGCCAAGATCATCGCCCGGGCACTGCGTGATGCCGGGATGGAGGTGATCTACACCGGTCTTCACCAGACCCCCGAGCAGATCGCCGAGACGGTGATCCAGGAGGATGCCGATGCGATCGGAATCTCGATCCTCTCCGGCGCTCACATGACTCTGGTACCGCGGATCCTCGAACTACTCCGGGAACAGGGGGTCGATGATGTGCTGGTCACGGTCGGCGGGACGATCCCCAATCGCGACATCGAGGAACTGAAGGCGGCCGGTGTCGCCGAGGTGTTCACCCCGGGGGCCTCGACCGAGGAGATCGTCGGCTTCATCCGTGACGGGGTCGAATCGTATCGCCTGGGCTGAGGTGACCGGACCCCAATCCCCGATCGCCGGCGCGCTCGATCGGCTCCTCGATCTCGCGGTCGTGCCCGGGTTCAGCTCGATCGGGTACGAAGTGAGGCGAAGGACCCTCGGATGGGATCCACCCACGGTCAGCGACCGGACGGTAATTGTCACCGGAGCCAACGCCGGACTCGGCCGGGCCACCTCGCTGATGTTGGCCGAAGGTGGCGCACGAGTGGTGATGGTCTGCAGGGACCGCGAGAAGGGGGAGGAGGCACGGAAGGCCGTCGCCTCCGTGGCATCACTGGAGCCGGAGCTGCTGGTCGCCGACCTCTCCTCGCTCGCTTCGGTCCGGGAGCTCGCCGCCACCTGGCTGGGGTGGGAGGAGCCGCTCGACGTACTGGTCAACAACGCCGGGGTAATGCCGCCGGAGAGGGTTCCGACCGAAGAGGGCTTCGAACTCACCTTCGCGACCAACGTCCTCGGGCCATACCTGCTGTCCCGCCTGCTGATGCCCTCACTCGAGGCAGGCTCCGACCCGAGGATCGTGATGGTCTCCTCAGGCGGGATGTACACCTCCCGTTTCTCGCTCTCCGATCCCCAGCTCGAACGGCGCGAGTACAACCCGACCGAGGTCTACGCCCACACCAAGCGGGCCGAGGTGATGCTGGCCGACGAGTTCGACCTCCGATTCGAGCCGTCGAGCTGTTCGATGCATCCGGGCTGGGCGGCCACCCCGGGTGTCGCCTCTTCCCTGCCTCGATTCAACCGGGTCATGGGTCCCGTGCTCAGGAGCCCCGAGGCCGGGGCAGACACGATCGCCTGGCTCGCCGGGGCCACCCCCGCGGAGGCTCCAGGGGGGCTCTTCTACGAGGATCGGCGTCCGAGGCCGAAGTACCGGCTGCCCGGAACCCGGGAGACGGCGAGTGATCGCCGCGAGCTGTTCGAGCTCTGTGAAGAGCTCACCGGCACCACCGATTGACTCGTCAGTCAATCTTCCGCCCGGCCCGGTATCATCTCGAGTCCGCCGGTTCGAGAGGCCCATCCAAAGCCAAAAGAACCCGCTCAGAAGACCCCTAGACCAGGAGGATTTCAGTGAAGATCTGTGTTCTGGTGAAAGACGTGCCGGACGCCGCGGTGCAGAAGCGGATCGACCCATCCACGATGTGGCTCGATCGCAGCGGCGAGAGCACGCTCAACCCATTCGACACGCACGCGGTCGAAGCGGCAGTCCGATTCAAGGAAGGGAGCGATCTCGACGTCGACGAAGTGGTCGCCGTGACGATGGGTCCCGAAGGTGCCCAGCGGGCGCTCCAGAAGGCAGTCGCCCTCGGCGCCGACCGGTCGGTCCACCTCTGTGATGACGCCTTGGCCGGCTCCGACGTCTGCGCCACGGGCAAGGCCCTGGCCAAGGTGCTCGAGGCCGAGAACCCGGATCTCGTGCTGCTCGGTCAGCAGTCAGATGACGGCGAGTGCTACACGATCGGAGCGGTCGTGGCGGAGCACCTCAAGATGCCTTCGCTGACCCAGGTCGTCGGGATCGAAGTCCAAGGCGACAAGCTCAAGTGCGAGCGTCAGGCCGAGTACGGCTACGACACCGTCGCGTTGACGATGCCGGCCGTGATCTCGGTAGGAGACGCGATCAATGAGCCCCGCTACCCGAGCCTCAAGGCGATCATGGGGGCGAAGAAGAAGCCGGTCGACACGAAGGCTTCTGCGGACGTCGGTCTCGACGCTTCCGAAGTCGGTGAGGCCGGCTCCAAGACCACGGTGACCGCGCTGAATGAGCCTCCGGCGAAGGAGGCTGGCGAGATCATTGAAGACGAAGACACTGCCGAGACGGTCGACAGGATCGTCACCTGGCTCGACGAAAGGAAGCTGATCTAAATGGGCGGAATCCTCGTATATGCCCTGCACGACGGTGAGGGCAACTTCAACAAGAACTCGCTGGGAGCTCTGTCGGCGGCCTCCGGCCTGGCCGGCGAACTCGGCAGCGAGGCCGCGGCGGTCGTGGTCGGTGACGTCTCCGACGAGCAGGCCCAGGCCCTCGGCAACTACGGCGTGACCAAGGTCTACCGGGCCAAGGACGTGCCCGAGGGGCTCGCCCAGCCGATCGTCGACGTGATGGCCAAGGTGATCCAGGACGACGGGTTCTCCTACGCGCTGTTCGGCGGTGGACTGCTCGGATTCGAGATCGGTGCCGGCCTGACTGCACGGCTCGACGCCGGCGTGACGATGGAAGTCACCAGCGTCAAGGTGGCCGACGGCAAGCTGATTGCCGAGCGCCCGATTCTCCAGGACTCCCAGATCGCCGATGTTGGCTATGTCGGGGAGCCCGGAATCATCATCGGGCGACTGAACGCCTTCGACATCGAGGAGAAGGGCGGAACGGCCGAGGTGGTCGACGTCGACGTCGACCTGTCGGAATGGTCGACCAAGGCCGAGATGATCCAGCGGGGCGAGCAGCGCGGCGCCGACGTGGACATCGAAGCCGCCGACATCCTGGTCGGAGGCGGCCGTGGACTCGGCTCGGCCGAGGGCTTCGAGGCTTGCGAGCAGCTGGCCGATGCCTTCGACAACGGTGCCGTGGCAGCTACCCGCGCCGTGGTCGACGCCGGTTGGTACCCCTACGCGGCCCAGATCGGCCAGACCGGAAAGACGGTCGCACCGAAGCTCTACCTGGCGGTAGGCGTCTCGGGAGCGATCCAGCACAAGGTCGGCATGCAGAACTCGGAGGCGATCATCGCGATCAACAAGGATCCGAATGCGCCGATATTCGAGTTTTCCGACCTCGGCGTCGTCGGCGACCTGAACAAGATCATGCCGAAGCTGACCGAGGCCCTGAAGGCCCGGAAGAGCTAGAGGCAACGGAGTCCCTGGGGCGGGTCCGGCCGGACCCGCCCGAAGGCTCCACCCCGAACACCCCAGACCAGGCAAGAGACCAAAGAAGAACGAAAGGACCGGCCAGATGCCCCCGATCGCACCCGCCGCATACCCGCCCCCGTTCGACTCCGAGAAGGGCATCTCGAAGCCGACCGATCCCGAGGACGAGCGGATCGAGGTCGGGGTCGCGATCGTCGGCGCCGGACCGGCCGGACTCGCCTGCGCCAACAAGGTCCTCCAGCTTCTCGAGGACCGACCGGAGCTGGCCGAGCGCCTGGGTGAGGTACCGGTGGCGGTCGTCGAGAAGGGCAAGGTCGTCGGTGCCCACGAGATGTCGGGCGCGAACATGCGCCCGTCGGCAATGGAGGAACTCTTCCCGGACCTCGACAAGTCCGAGTGGCCGGTCTACCGCGAGGTGGAGAAGGAAGGGGTCTACGTACTCACCCCCAAGCAGGCGATCCCGCTCAAGCCGATGCCGCCGAACTTCCACAACAAGGGGAACTACGTCACCTCAGTCTCGAAGCTGACCCGCTTCCTGGCCGAGACGGCCGAGGAGAAGGGCGCTTACATCCTCACCGAGACTGCTGCCGACAAGCTGCTGGTCGAGGACCAGGTCGTCAAGGGCGTTCGCTCCGGCGACCGGGGTCGGGGCAAGAAGGGTGAAGAGCTGGCGAACTTCGAGCCTGGGTCGGACCTGGTCGCCGAGGCGACCGTTCTCTCCGAGGGAACGATCGGGCACCTGACCTACGCGGCCCTGGAACACTTCGACATCGGCGGCCTCGACCCTCAGCGCTGGGAACTCGGCGTGAAGGAGATCTGGGAGGTCGAGGAGCCCCTCGACAAGGTCATCCACACCATGGGCTGGCCACTTCGGCCCCAGGCCAAGTACAAGGAGTTCGGTGGGTCGTTCATCTACCCGATGGAGGAGAACAAGCTCTGCATCGGTTTCGTGGTCGGCCTCGACTACACCGACGCGACCCTCTCGGTCCACGACATCCTCCAGCAGTTCAAGCTCCATCCCTTCATCAAGAAGATCCTCGAGGGCGGCAAGCGAGTCGGCTGGGGCGCCAAGACGATTCCGGCCGGCGGCTACTGGTCGATGCCGAAGCGCCTCGCGGTGCCCGGCATGTGCATCGCCGGCGACTCGGCGGGAATGGTCAACGTCGCCGAGCTGAAGGGTGTCCACTACGCCATGCATGCGGGCATGTACGCGGCGGAGGCGATCGTCGATGCCCTCGAAAAGGATTCCGTCGACTTCTCTGCCTATGACGAGAAAGTCCACAACTCGATGATCGAGAAGGACCTCTACAAGGCACGGAATGCGAGCCAGCCGTTCACCAAGGGGTTCTTCGTCGGGGGCGCGATCGCCTCGGCGATGACGATCACCCAGGGTGCCTTCCCCGGCGGCCACTGGAAGAACCACGACGACGCCTCGTACAAGATGGAGATCGGTTCGGCCGCGGACAAGTACCCCGAGCCGGACGGTGAGTACACCTTCGACAAGCTCTCATCGGTCTTCCTGACCGGTAATGCCACCCGGGATGACGCACCGAACCACGTCAAGGTCCAGACCGAAGTGCCCCGCGAGGTGGCGCAGACGTGGGTCTCGATGTGCCCGGCGCAGGTCTATGAGATCCCGGAGGACCAGCTAGAGAGTGAGGCCGAGGTGGTCGACGTCCACGTGACGGCGTCGAACTGCGTCCAGTGCGGTGCGATCACCGCCAAGGGCGGAAGGCTGACTCTCCCCGAGGGCGGCGACGGCCCCCTCTACACCGAAACCTGAGTCCCGGAAGCGTTCCGCTCAGGCGGCCCGGCGGTACGGATCCGTCCGGTCCAACCCGGTCCTGCCGAAGTCGGCCTCGAAGGGTTCCGAGACCTCCCCGTCGAAGGGGCTGAATTCCCGGCTCCGCCTGCGGCGGGGCGGGGGTTCGATCCAGTCACCACAGCCGGCGAAGGCGTCGGCGAAGCGCTGCGCCTTTGCGCTGCGAAGGCTCGCCTGATCGAATATCTCACCGGACAAGAGGTCCTCTCCTCGGACAGGGTGCATCTGCATTGTGTTCACCGCCCCGGACGGAAAAACGGCACCTTCCGTTCGGAACTCCCTGCAAATCGTGAAAAATCCCGGGAAGTGCCCTTTCCGACCCTCGCAATGGCCGATCGGCCCCAACCGGTGGTTTAGACTGATACCCAGTGAAGGCCGAGATACACCCCGAATACGTGCTGGCCAACGTCACCTGTTCCTGTGGCAACCAGTTCCTGACCAGGTCGACCAAACCGGACCTGCACGTCGAGCTCTGCTCAGAGTGCCACCCCTTCTACACCGGCAAGCAGAAGCTGGTCGACACCGGCGGTCGGGTGGAGCGCTTCCAGCGCAGGGCCGCGAAGCGGTCCAAGTCTTAAACGGGTCGGTGCTCCCGATCCGGCCCGGCCTAGCCCGGACGTGCTCCAGCAGGCAGGTGGGACCTTGAGTGGTTCCGCCGATCAGTTGATCGACTCCCTGATCGATCGGATCGAGACTCGCCACGCCGAGCTCGAGACCGAGATGTCCGATCCCGAAGTGATTGCCGACCGAACCCGTTACGCCGAGCTCGGCAGGGAGTACGGCCGGATCGACAGGGCGCGGGCGCTCGCCCTGGAGTACCGGAGGGTGTCCGATGACCTCGCAGGGGCGCGGGAGCTGCTCGAGGAGGGGGACGGTGACGAGGAGATCCAGACGGTCTCGAGGGAGGCACCGGCCGAGCTGGACCGGCTGGCCGAGGAGATCCGGCTGGCGATGGTCGAGGGGGACCCGAACGACGCCAAGAACGTGATCGTCGAGGTCAGGGCCGGCACCGGCGGCGACGAGGCGGCGATTTTCGCGGCCGCCCTGTTGCGGAGGCTCACCCGGTACGCGGACTCTCGTGGCTTCGGCACCGAGGTGATCGCCCAGTCGCCGGCCGAACACGGCGGATTTCGGGAGGTGACATTCGAAGTCACCGGCGACGGCGCCTACTCGGTGTTCAAGTTCGAGGCCGGGACCCATCGGGTCCAGCGGGTTCCGGAAACCGAGTCGCAGGGGAGGATCCATACCTCGACGGCGACCGTCGCCGTGCTGCCCGAGGCAGAGGAGGTCGAGGTCGAGATCGACCCGGCCGATCTGGAGATCGACGTCTACCGCTCTTCGGGACCGGGCGGACAATCGGTCAACACGACCGACTCGGCCGTCCGGATAACCCACCTGCCCAGCGGGATCGTCGTCTCGATGCAGGATGAGAAGTCCCAGCTCCAGAACCGGGAGAAGGCGATGAAGGTCCTGCGGGCCAGGCTCTACGAAAGGGAGCTCGCCGAGCAGCAGGAGGCGATCGCATCGGAGCGTCGCTCCCAGGTCGGGTCCGGGATGCGTTCGGAGAAGGTTCGGACTTACAACTTTCCCCAGGGTCGGGTGACCGACCACCGGATCAAGCTCACCACCCATGACCTCGACGGGGTTCTCGGTGGCGACCTCGCCGAATTCACCGACGCCCTCACCGCCGAGGAGCGAAGGCTCCTGCTCGAAGCCGAAACCGGCTGAGGAGCGCGACGCCGTGGCCGCCGGTGGGGTGAGCAGGTCCGATGCACTCGAGGCAGCCACCGAGGCTTTCCAGGCTGCGGGGATTCCCGACCCCCGTACGGATGCCGAGGTCCTGCTCGCCGGGATCACGTCCCTGCCCAGGGCGGAGCTGGTCGTCCGTTCGGATGAATCGCTCGAGCCGTCGGAGTCACGCCAGTTCAGCGAGGCCGTCCGTCGCCGCCTGAAGCGGGAGCCGGTTGCCTACATCCTCGGACGACAGGGATTCAGGCATCTGGAGCTCGCCGTCGACCCAAGGGTCCTGATTCCCCGACCCGAGACCGAGGGGCTGGTCGAGGTGGCCCTTGAGGCATCTCCGTCGACGGTGCTCGAAGTAGGGACCGGCTCCGGGGCCGTTGCACTGGCGATCGCCGAGGAGCTGCCCGGCTGCGAAGTGGTCGCCACAGATATCTCCCCCGACGCACTCGCGGTTGCCCGCACCAACGCGGCCGAACTGGGCCTCGCCGGACGGGTCCGGTTCGAGGTCGGAACCTGGCCCAAGGATGGTGGCCGGTTCGACCTGGTCCTGGCGAACCTGCCCTATGTAGACCGCGAGCGCGAGGCCGCCTCGCTCCAACCCGAGGTCATCACCTGGGAGCCCGACCAGGCCCTGTTCGGCGGGAAGAACGGAATCGAGGTGATCGCCTCGACCCTCGAGGCAATGGCCCCATCGGGGGTCGTAGCCGAGCTGATCGCCCTCGAGGTGGGGGCAGGGCAGGCCCCCGAGGTCTCGGGCCTTCTTCGGGAGGCAGGCTTCGGCGAGCTCGAGGTCCGTCCTGACCTTGCCGGGATCGACCGGGTGGTGGTCGGGCGCAAGTCGACCGGCCGCGGCTGAGATCATCAACCGATGCCGGTAAAGACCGTTTCGACAGCGATCGCCGATGGGGCTGCGGCCCGCCAGGCGCTGGAGGGCTGCCTTTCCCAGGGCGGGGTGGCGCTCTTCCCGGCCGATGGCCTCTACGGCCTGGCCTGTGATCCGCTCAACCGGAAGGCGGTCGAGCGGATCTACCGGATCAAGGGTCGCGACGACGGCAAACCGGCAGCGATCATGTACCTCTCACCTCTGGCGATGAGGGAGCTGGTCAGGGACCTGGGTCAGGGGGTGGCCAGGGCGGTCGGCCGTCTGCTTCCCGGGCCGGTGACCCTGATCGTCCCCAATCCCCGGCACCGGTACCCGCTGGCCTGTCGGGAGGATCCCGGCCGACTCGGGATCCGGGTGATCAACGGCCCGCTGGAGGGGGTTCGACTGCCGCTGTTCCAGACTTCGGCCAACCTGAGTGGCGAGCCGGCCCCGAGTACCTTCGAAGGGATCGTGCCGGAGGTCCGCGACGAGGTCGACCTGGCGATCGACGGGGGTGAGCTGACCGGACTCCCCTCGACCGTAGTCGACCTGACCGAATTCGACGAGAACGGCAACTGGACCGTCCTGAGGGATGGGGGGATGAGCCGGGGGGACCTGATCGCTGCGCTCGGACCCGAGTAGCGCCGACGCCGCCCCGATTCACTACGCTCGCGACGTGAAGATCGCGATGGCATCAGATCACGCCGGTTTCGAACTGAAGGAGACCGTCAAGTCCTGGCTCGAGGCAGAGGGGCACGAAGTGGAGGACGTCGGGACCTTCTCCGAGGAGTCGACCGACTACCCGCCTTTTGCTGCGCAGGCTGCCCGCCTGGTCTCGGGGGGCACGGCGGAGATGGGGGTCCTGGTCTGTGGGTCGGGCAACGGGGTGGCGATAACCGCGAACAAGGTCGACGGGATCAGGGCGGTCAACGCCCATGACGTCAGCGAGGCCGAGATGGCCCGCCGTCACAACGACGCCAACGTGGTCACCCTGGCCGGGAGGCGGCTCGACCCGGAGGTGGCCGAGCGGATCGTCGAGACCTTTCTCTCGACCCAGTTCGAGGGCGGCAGGCACGAGCGACGGGTCGAGGAGATCACCGAGATCGAGCAGGCCTGAGGCTCCCAGGGAACGGGCTTTTTCCAGATGGTCCGTTGCTAGGCTTGACCCATGAGTACGGGTCAGGGAACAGTTCAGACCGGAATCATGGAAGCCTCGCTGGCCGAGGTCGACCCGGAGGTGGCAGCGGCCCTCCAGGGTGAACTCGACCGGCAGCGCTCGACCCTGGAGATGATCGCCTCGGAGAACTTCGCCCCGCCGTCGATCCTCGAGGCGGTCGGGTCGGTACTGACCAACAAGTACGCCGAGGGCTACCCGGGCCGGCGCTACTACGGGGGGTGTGACCAGGTCGACATCGTCGAGCGCCTGGCGATAGAGCGGGCAAAGGATGTCTACGGCGCCGAGCACGCCAACGTCCAGCCACACTCGGGCGCCCAGGCGAACAACGCGGTCTTCATGGCCCTGCTCGACCCGGGCGACACGATCCTCGGCCTGGCACTCGACCACGGGGGCCACCTGAGCCACGGGATGAAGCTCAACATCTCCGGCAAGCTCTACGACCCGGTCGCCTACCACGTATCCGCCGAGGACAACCTGGTCGACATGGACGAGGTAGCCCGGCTCGCTGAGGAGCGCAGGCCGAAGCTGATCATCGCCGGATGGTCGGCCTATCCCCGTCATCTCGACTTCGCCGCCTTCCGCGAGATCGCCGACTCGGTCGACGCGAAGCTCCTGGTCGACATGGCCCACTTCTCCGGGCTGGTTGCCGCCGGCGAGTACCCCGACCCGGTGCCCTACGCCGACGTAGTGACCAGCACCGTCCACAAGACGCTGGGTGGCCCACGCAGCGGGATCATCCTCTCCCGCGAGGAGCTGGCGGCGGACATAGACCGGGCCGTCTTCCCCGGCCAGCAGGGCGGCCCGTTGATGCACGTGATCGCCGGCAAGGCAGTCGCCCTCGGGATCGCCGGGACAGACGAGTTCCGCGAGCGCCAGCGACAGACGATCGAGAATGCGCGGGCGCTCGGCGAGAGCCTCATGGAAGGCGGCATCGACCTGGTGACCGGGGGGACCGACGTCCACCTCGTCCTGGTCGACCTGACCTCGACCGGCCTCGACGGCCAGGCCGCGGAGGACCGACTCGACCAGGTCGGGATCACGGTCAACCGGAACACGATCCCCTTCGATCCCCGGCCCCCGCTCAACCCGTCGGGGCTCAGGATCGGGACCCCGGCCCTGACCACCCGGGGCATGGGACCGGACGAGATGACCGAGATCGGATCGGTCATCGCCGGTGCCCTTTCGGATGGGTTCGAAGACGGCCGTGCGGAGCTCGCCGGACGGAGCCGGGCCCTCACCGACGCATTCCCGCTCTACCCGGGCCTGGATTGATCGACTCCGGTCCCGCAAGGACCGCCGGAAGAGTCTCTTGAAGGTCTGGTTCGACTGCACGGCAGCGCCCCACCCGGTCGTCTTGAGGCCGTTGATCGAGCGGTTCTCTGAACGCGGCGATGACGTACTCGTCACCGCTCGCGAATACGGCCAGACCGTCGGCCTACTCGAGATGATGGGCATCGAGCACCAGGTGGTCGGCAGCCACGGTGGAGCCTCGCTCCCCGGCAGGCTCCAGTCCAGCTTCGGTCGATCGGCTGGCCTGGTCGGCCCGGTCAGGGGCTTCCGGCCCGACATCGCGATCGGGCATGGATCGGTCGAGTTGGCCTCGATCTCGGCCATCCTCCGGATCCCCTCGATACAGATGCAGGACTACGAGTTCGCCGGACTGCAGCGCCAGGTCGCCTTCCGTGCCGCCCGCAGGGTGATCGTTCCCGAGACGATCCCGGCCGAGCGGATGGAGAAGGTCGGGGTCGGGCCGGGGAAGCTCTTCACCTACCCGGGCCTCAAGGAGGACTACTACCTGGCCGACTTCGAGTTCGACCCATCCGTATTCGAGGACCTCGGTGTAGACCGTTCCGGGATCGTCGTGGTCTTCAGGCCCCCTTCCGAAACCTCCTCCTACTACGAGGAGAGCCCCCTCCAGGAGAGGGTTCTCGATCGCCTGGCCGGGGAGGCCGGCGTAACCACGGTGGTGATCCCGCGGGATGAGCAACAGGCGCGGGCGATCGCCTCCCGGGGTGAGCCGGGAATCGTCATTCCCGATCGACCGGTCGACGGCCAGAGCCTGATCGCCGGCAGTGATGTGGTGATCAGTGCCGGCGGCACGATGAACCGGGAGGCCGTCGCCCTGGGGGTACCCGTCTACTCGACCTTCGCGGGGCGAATGGGCGGGGTCGACGAGGAGCTGGTCCGGTCGGGAAGGCTCCGGGTGCTCGGCGACCCCTCCGAGATCGAGCTCGTCAAGCGGGGTGGGGAGGTCGGCCCGCGCGATCGTCGGGACCCCGACCTGCTGGTCCGGGCGATCCTCGAGGTCGCGGGCCAGGAGTGACCGCGGGGGTCTGTCGGCCCTCCCTGCGAACCTTCACCCGATGGCGTCTACCGAGGATGCCCTTTATGCCCTCCTGACGGCCGCCCTGGTCGCCTGGGCGACGGTTCCGGTGGCCGAATGGTTTGCCAGGCGGGTCGGGGCGATCGATGAACCGGGGCCCCGGAGCCTCCAGGAGGCGGCGACCCCGCGGATCTCCGGCCTGGCGATCCTGCTCGGGGTTGAGGTCGCTGGCTGGATCTGGCTTCCGACCCAGGAGGCATGGGCTGTAATCCTGCTCGGGGCGGTCGCTGTGGCGCTGGTCGGGGCGCTCGATGACATCTTCGACCTCTCGGCACTGGTCAAGTTCACTGGCCAGGTCCTGACGGCCACGATCCCGGTCGCCTTCGCCGGCGTTTATCCCGAAGTGGTCACCCTCCCCTTCGTCGGCGGGGTCGAGCTCGGCTGGACCGCCTACCCCCTGACGGTGATCGGGATCGTCGCCGTGATGAACATCATCAACTTGATCGACGGGATCGACGGCCTCGCGGCTGGCGTCTGCCTGATCGCCGGGGTCGCCCTCGCAGTGATCGCGCTCTCCCTGGACCGGATCGACGCCGGCATCCTCGCCGCCCTGACGGCCGGCGCCGCGGCAGGGTTCCTGATCCACGGCTTTCCGCCGGCCTCCAGCTTCATGGGGGATTCAGGCTCGAACCTGCTCGGCTACCTGTTGGCGATCGCCTCGATCCAGGGGGCGCTGAAGACGAACGCGGTCGTCGCCCTGGCCTTCCCCCTGGTCATCCTCGCCGTGCCGATCCTCGATACGGCATTCGTCGTCGCCAAGCGGATCAAGTACGGACAGCCGATCTACCAGGCCGACCGATGGCACTTCCACCACAGGTTCGCCAATCTCGGGTTCTCCCAGAGACGGACCCTTGCCTACCTCTACGGCTGGACCATGGTCCTGGCGTTGCTCGCCCTGGCCCTGAGGTTCGTGCCCTACTCCGACGATCGCGGCAACTTCGACCCGATCTGGACGGCGATCATGGCGGCCGTGATCCTGCTGGCCGTAGTCGCATCGGTCTACCTGGCGGTCGTGCTCGAGATCGTCAAGCGCCGGTCGCCGTCCGACCCCGAGGCCGTCGAGGGTCCCCCGGACGGCCCCGACCCGTGACCTGGTTTTCGGCTCCACAGCGCCGTTAGTGCCGGTTGCCACCAGCCCCCGTCTGGGGTCGGAGCGGCCTTGGTTCGGTTATAGTCGCTGGCCTTGCCTGCCCTCGCCACAAGAGATTCCGTGCCGGAGGAAGGCGGGAAGGCCGGGGGTCGCCTGACCGTCCTGGTCGCCAACGTCGACCTGCTGATCCTCGCGGTCGCCCTGCCGGTCTTCATCGCGCTCGGCGAGCCGGTCGCATGGCTGGTCGCCGCGACCCTCTGGGTCGTCGCCAGGCTGATCTCCGCCTTCGCGGCCGCAAAGGCAAAGCAGAAGCTCGCTCAGGGCGAGCGGAACACCGCACTTGGCACAGTCGCGGCCACCTCGCTCGGACGGGTCTGGCTGATCGCGATAGCGATCCTCATCGCCGGGGTGGTCGACCGCGATACAGGGCTCTACGCGGCTCTCCTCTTGGTGATCCTCTTCACCGTGAACCTGGCCACCCGGGGACTGGTCCACCTGATCGAATCGGACCGGAGCGCCTGAGGCCGGCATGGCTACCGAAGCGGCAACCGTGACCGAGGCAGAGGAGGAAGAGGGCAAGTCCTCCGGGGTCAAGGGCAAGGTCCTGATCGTCTTCGGCTTCTTCATTACCGCGATCGTCACGATCGGGGTGCTGTTCGACAGCGGCGTCGTGCTGGAGGCCGGCAGCAAGAACGAGACCTTCCAGCCCCAGGAGGAGTTCCTGCTCCAGCCCTGGATCCCGATCTCGGTCTTCGGAATCGACATGTCGATCAACCGGGCCGTCTTCTACCTGCTGCTCGCCACGGTCCTGACGATCGCCGTCGTCCTCTGGATCGCCTCGAAGATGAAGGAGCGCCCCGGTCGGGTCCAGGCAGCGCTCGAGATGGCCTACGACGTGACCAAGACCGACATCACCGAGGGGAACATCGACGACGACCGGCTGGCGAAGAAGTGGTTCCCATTCCTGGCGACCCTGTTCTTCTTCATCTTCTTCTCGAACATCATCGGCTACCTGCCGCTACCGACCAACACGGCCCACCCGATCGACGTCTTCGGCATCTCTATTCCCTCCTTCGCCCTCTATGCAGCGACGGCGAACATCTCGATCGCCCTGGTGTTGACCCTGGTCGTCTGGATCTCGTACCACTACGAAGGAGTCAGGGCCAAGGGGGCGATCCCCTACCTCAAGAGCTGGCTACCGGCCGGACTCGAGGACATGAACCCGTTCGGCAAGGGGGCGATCTTCGTGATCGAGGTCGTCTCCCAGTTCGTCCGGCTGATCTCGCTCTCGGTGCGACTGTTCGCCAACATCCTCGCCGGGCACCTCCTGCTGCTCTTCATGGGTGGCGGGCTCGCCGTGCTGCTCGGGATCGCGGCACTCGGGATCCTCACCTTCCCGCTCGCCTTCGCCTTCTTCATCTTCGAGGTGGTAATCGTCGCCACCCTTCAAGCCTTTATCTTCTCCATCCTGACTGCCATCTACATAGGCGGAGCTACCGCCGAAAGCCACTAAAAAAGGAGCCCCAAGAACATGGATCCACTGCCCATAGCAGCGATTAGCGATGACGGCATAACCGCCGCCGGAAAGGCGATAGCCCTGGGCATAGGCGCCGGACTGGGTTCGATCGGCGCCGGTATCGGAATCGGCTTCATCTTCGGCAAGGAGATCGAATCGGTCGCCCGTCAGCCAGAGCTGAAGAGCGAGCTGCAGTCGATCAGGTGGCTCGGCTTCGCACTGACCGAGGCCGTCGCCTTCTACACGTTCATCTTCGCGCTGATCGCCTTCTTCCTCTAGGCCATTGGAGGCAGTCGTGCCAAAGGCAATCGAAGCACTGACGCCACTCCTGGCGGCGGCCGAGGGTGGCTCCGACAGCGGCGGCAGCTTCCTCGTTACCCCGAGCCTGGGGCTGATGATCTGGACGCTGATTGCGTTCGGGGTGACCTTCTGGGTGCTGAAGAAGTTCGCCTACCCGAAGATCGAGGAGGCCCTCGACAAGCGGGCAGCCCTGATTTCGGAGAGCCTCGACTCGGCCGAGCGCCAGAGGGTCGAGGCCGACAAGCTGCTGGCCGACTACCGCCAGCGCCTGGCCGAGGCCCGCGAGCAGGCCGACGAGATACTCGACCGGGCGCGGAAGGCGGCCGAGACGACCAAGGCCGAGGCGGCGAGCGAAGGCCAGGCCAAGCGCGAGGAGCTGGTCGAAGCGGCCCGGCGCGACATCGAAGGCGAGACGAGAAGGGCGCTCGACCAGATCCGCAAGGAGGTCGCCGACCTGACAGTCCTGGCCACCGAGCGGGTGACCCGTCGTTCGCTCGACGAGGCGACCCAGAAGGACCTGGTCGAGGAGGCCCTCAGGGAGGTCGACTTCTCGAGCCTCTCCGGGGAGTCGCGGAACAACTGATGGAATCGATCGCCCGGGTATATGCCGAGTCGCTCTTCGCGGTGGTCCGCGAGAAGGGCTCCCTGGACACCGTTCGGGAGCAGCTCGGACAGTTTGTCGAGGCGCTCAGGGAGAACCGGGACCTGGAGCTGTTCTTCTTCAGCCCCTACTTCTCGACCAAGGAGAAGCTCGAGGGGCTCGAGCTGACCCTGAGCGACGTCGACCCGGACCTGCTCAATTTTCTCGAGATGTTGATCGAGAAGCACCGGATGCCGGTCGTGTTCAGGATCGAGCGTCGGTTCGAGGAGCTTTGGAAGCAGGAGAACGAGCGGATCGAGGTGACCGTCACGAGTGCATTCGAACTCGATCCCGCAATTGCAGAGCAGGTCGGTGCCGAGGTAGAGCGCCAGACGGGTAAGTCGGTAGAGCTGACCAGCAGGGTCGACGATTCGATCGTCGGCGGGCTCGTCCTGCAGGTCGGAAACATGGTGCTCGACGCGAGCATCAGGAACAGCCTGGAGAAACTCCGCCAGAGCATCGCTCAGGCGGCCTAAGGAGGACTCGAGAAGAGATGCAGATAAAGCCAGACGAGATCGCCAGCATCCTGCGCCAGCGGATCGAGGGCATCGAGCCCGGGAGCGCCGACCTCTCCGAGGTCGGAACCGTGATCTCGGTCGCCGACGGAATCGCCCGGATCCACGGGCTCGACAACTGCATGGCACTCGAGATGCTCGAGCTGCCGCACGGGGTGACTGGGCTTGCGCTCAACCTCGAGCAGGACAACGTCGGTGCCGTGCTGTTCGGCGATTGGGACAAGATCGTCGAGGGCGACACCGTCAAGCGGACCAACCGCCTGCTCGAGATCCCAGTCGGCGACCAGTTCCTCGGCCGGATGGTCGACCCGCTCGGCCGCCCGCTCGATGGCAAGGGCGACATCCCGGTGACCGAGACCCGCCCGGCGGAGTTCAAGGCACCCGGCGTGGTCAGCCGCCAGCCAGTCCGTGAGCCCCTCCAGACCGGGATCAAGGCGATCGACGCGATGATCCCGATCGGCCGTGGCCAGAGGGAGCTGATCATCGGTGACCGCCAGACCGGCAAGACGACGGTCGGCATCGACTCGATCATCAACAACCGTGACTCCGGGGTGGTCTCCGTCTACGTGGCGATCGGCCAGCGGATGTCGACCGTGGTCCAGGTCCGCGAGGTGCTCGAGGCAAACGGGGCGATGGAGAACACGATCATCGTCGCCGCCCCCGCCGACGAGGCCGCGCCGATCAAGTTCATCGCACCGTATGCCGGTACTGCGATGGCCGAGTACTTCCTCTACAAGGGGGACGCGGCGCTCTGCATCTACGACGACTTGACCAAGCACGCCTACGCCTACAGGCAGATGTCGCTGCTGCTCAGGCGCCCGCCAGGTCGCGAGGCCTACCCGGGCGACGTCTTCTACCTCCACTCCCGGCTGCTCGAGCGGGCAGTCAAGCTGAGCGATGACCTCGGCGGTGGATCGCTGACCGCGCTGCCGATCATCGAGACCCAGGCAAACGACGTCTCGGCCTACATCCCTACCAACGTCATCTCGATCACCGACGGCCAGATCTTCCTCGAGTCGGACCTGTTCAACTCGGGCGTGCGGCCGGCGATCAACGTCGGCATCTCGGTCTCCAGGGTCGGCGGCGACGCCCAGACCAAGGCGATGAAGAAGGTCGCCGGCAAGCTGAAGGGCGAGCTCTCCCAGTACCGGGACCTCGAGGCCTTCGCCCAGTTCGGATCCGAGCTGGACGCCGAGACCCAGAAGACGCTGGCCCGTGGTGAGCGTCTGGTCGAGATGCTCAAGCAGAACGAACGGGACGCCCTCTCGGTCGCCGACCAGGTCGCCTCGATCTACTCGGGAACGGGTGGCTACCTCGACCGGATCAAGACCGAGCGGGTCCAGGAGTTCCTCCAGGACCTGCTGGCCAGGCTGAGGACCGAGAAGGCTGACCTGCTCGACCGGATCAACGAGACCGGGGAGCTCTCCGACGAGGATCAGGAGGAGCTCGGCAAGGCGATCGGCGAATTCATCGACGACTTCGGACCCGATTTCGACGAAGAGGGTGAGCCACTGGCCGCCGGAGAATCGGATCGGGTCGAGGAGGCCGGCGCCGAAGCTGCGGCCGACGAGCAGGAGGCCGAACCGGCCAACGCCTGACCCGGAAGGCACCCGAACGGAAGACCCCATGGCAAACCGCAAGGAAGTCAAGAACCAGATCTCGAGCGTGAAGAACATCCGCCAGATCACCCGTGCCATGGAAATGGTCGCTGCGGCGAGGCTGCGCCGGGCGGAGGAGCGGATCTCCCACCTCCGGCCCTACGCCCAGTCGATGCGAAAGATGACCCGGAGGGCCGCGGCCGAGGCCGGCTACCTGCCGAAGGTGGCGATCCTCGAGGAACGTGAAGAGGTAGGGACGGTGGCGATCCTCCTGGTGACCGGAGACCGCGGGCTTGCCGGCGCCTTCAACGCGAACATCCTCAGGGAGGGACTCCACCTTCGCGATTCCCTGGTCGAAGAGGGCAAGGAGGTCGTCTTCTACGCGGTCGGGCGAAGGGGAGACGGGGCCCTGACCTTCCGCAAGCAGAACCTTCTCCGGTCTTGGACCGGCTTCACCGACCGACCCGGCTTCACCGATGCCCGTTCGATCGGTGACACGCTCGGATCGGCCTACGTCGATGGCGAGATCGATCGGGTCGAGATCGTCTACAACCGCTACGTCTCGCCGCTCACCCAGTACGTCCATCGCCAGACCCTGCTCCCCGTGCAGCAGGCCGCCGTGGTCGGTGAGGGGGCCGAAGACGAAGCCGCCGCCGAGCCCGAGGGTGAGGTCGCTGCGGCTCATGCGAGGGCCTCCTGGGAGTACGAGCCGGACCCCGAGGAACTGCTCGCCGCGCTGATCCCCGACTACCTCAACACTTCGATCTACCGGACCCTGCTCGAGTCGGCCGCCTCCGAGCTCGGGGCCCGGATGACTGCGATGCGCAGCGCGGCCGAGAATGCAGAGACGATGATCGACGACCTCACCCTGGAGATGAACAGGGTGAGGCAGGCCGAGATAACCCAGGAGATCCTCGAGGTCGTCGGAGGCGCCGAGGCGCTCGGCTGAACCGCGACCCGATCCCAACCAAGCCAACCGAAGAGACCGGAGAAATGTCAGAGACCAACGGAAAGAACATCGGAAGCATCGAGGAGATCACCGGCGTCGTGGTCGACGCGATTTTCCCGGACCACCTGCCCGAGATCTACTCCGCCGTCGAGATCCAGGTCGACGAGACCGACGCCAGGGAGGGACGGTCGCTCGTCTGCGAGGTCCAGCAGCACTTGGGCGATGACCGTGTCCGCACGGTCGCGATGGACGCGACCGATGGCCTCCAGCGTGGCGACCGGGTGGTCGACACCGGCGGCCCGATCACTGTCCCGGTCGGCGAGCAGACGCTCGGCCGGATCTTCAACCTGCTCGGCGAGCCGATCGACGGCGGCGCCCCCCTGCCCGACGACGTCGAGCGCTGGCCGATCCACCTGCCTTCTCCCGAGCCGACCGAGCTCACCCCGACCCAGGAGATCCTCGAGACCGGGATCAAGGTGGTCGACCTCCTCGCGCCCTACTCGAAGGGCGGGAAGATCGGTCTGTTCGGAGGCGCCGGCGTCGGCAAGACCGTCCTGATCCAGGAACTGATCCACAACATCGCCCGCGAGCACGGCGGCCTCTCGGCCTTCTGCGGAGTCGGTGAGCGGACCAGGGAGGGGACCGACCTCTACCTGGAGATGACCGAGTCCGGGGTCATCGACAAGACGATGATGGTCTTCGGCCAGATGAACGAACCGCCCGGAGCGAGGCTCAGGGTCGCCCTCTCGGGCCTGACGATGGCCGAGTACTTCCGTGAGTCGGGCGGCCAGGACGTGCTCCTGTTCATCGACAACATCTTCCGGTTCGTCCAGGCGGGCTCCGAGGTTTCGGCGCTCCTCGGACGGATGCCCTCCGCCGTCGGTTACCAGCCGACCCTCGAGACCGAGATGGGTGAGCTCCAGGAGCGAATCACCTCGACCTCCAAGGGTTCGGTGACCTCGGTCCAGGCGATCTACGTCCCGGCCGACGACCTCACCGACCCGGCACCGGCATCGGTGTTCGCACACCTCAACGCGACCACCGTCCTCTCCCGGGCGATCTCCGAGAAGGGGATCTACCCCGCGGTCGACCCGCTGGACTCGACCTCGACGATCCTCAAGCCGGACATCCTCGGCGAGGACCACTACCGGACGGCTACCGACGTCCAGGAGATCCTCCAGCGCTACAGCGAGCTCCAGCAGATCATCGCGATCCTCGGGATCGACGAGCTGGCCGACGAGGACAAGGTCCTGGTCTACCGCGCGAGGAAGATCGAGCGCTTCCTCTCCCAGCCGTTCTTCGTTGCCGAGCAGTTCACCGGGCGGGAGGGTGAGTACGTGCCGGTGGCCGAGACGGTTAGGGGCTTCCGGATGATCCTCGACGGTGAACTCGATGACTACCCGGAGAGCGCCTTCTACATGAAGGGCGACATCGAACAGGTGATTGCCGAGGGCAAGGGCGGCTGATCCGGGGCCCTTGGCTGACCAGGCAACATTCGAAGTCGAAGTCCTGACCCCCGAGGGCGAGGTCTTTCGGGGTGACGCGGTCCAGCTCTCGACCCGGACGGTCGTTGGTGAAGTCGGCATCCTGGCCAACCACGTACCGATCCTTGCCGGCCTGAAGCCGACCAGACTCCGTCTTTACCTTCCCGACGGCGAACAGCGCGACTTCGCCCAGGCCCACGGGATGCTCCAGGTGTTCGGAAACCAGGCCGAGATCCTGGTCGAGGAGGCGGTACCGGCCGACGAGCTTGAAGCGGCATCTCTCGAATCGGCCCTGGAAGACGCTCGGGCGAGGGAGGCCGACGAGTCGGCGGGCGAAGCCACTCGGGCGGTCGCAGCCAGGGACGTCGACCGGATCACCGTCTTCCTAGAGATCGCCCAGGAGAACTGACCGAACCCGAGCTCCTCTCGCTTGTCCGGCGCCTGATCGCCTACGACACTTCGCGCGAGGAAGGGGTTCATGAGGCCTCCGGCTTCGTCAAGGGTTGGCTCGAAGCCCGGGGCGTCGCAGTCGAGCAGGGCGAGTGCCGCGGACTCCCGGTCCTGACCGCGGAGGTCGGTGACCCCGAGGGGGAGACCCTGGTCCTCCATGGGCATCTGGACGTGGTCCCGGGTGCTCCCGGGCAGTTCGACCCGAAGGTCGAGGGGGACCGGCTGTACGGCAGGGGCGCCTACGACATGAAGGGGGCTCTCGCGGCGATGCTGGTCGCGATGCCACCACCCGACCGGGTGCCGCCGGGGGTCCGGGTCCTACTCGCGATCGTCGGGGACGAGGAGTCCGAGGAGAGCGAGGACCGGGGCACCGACTACCTCGTCGGGAATGGACTGGTCGGCGATTTCGCGATCACCGGGGAGCCGACTGACCTCCAGGTGGGGGTTGCGGCAAAGGGTGTTCTCGCCCTGCGGATTACGGTCGGCGGCCTCTCGGCCCACGGCTCGACCCCCTGGCTGGGAGAAAACGCGATCCTGGCTGCGATCGGGTTATTCCATGGCATCGAATCGCTACCGTTTGCGACCGAGGGTTCAGAGCACTTCACCCGTCCCTCGGTCAACCTGGGGAGGATCCGGGGTGGCGAGGCACTCAACCAGGTACCCGACAGGTGCGAGATCGACGTGGACATCAGATATCTGCCAGGCCAGGAGCCTGACGAGATCAGGCGACAGGTGGCCGGACTCGAGCCAGCGGAGGTCGAGACGATCATCGAGCTGCCGCCGATCGCCGGCGGTACCGAGGATCGCTTCGTCGGGGATCTCGTCCAGGCGATCGAAGGTTGCTCCGGCAGCCCGGCGACGACGGTCGGTCGCGATGGCGCGAGTGACGCGATCTCATTCATCAGGGCCGGCATGCCGGCGGCCGAGTTCGGACCGGTCGGGGAGGGTCACCACGGACCCGAGGAGTGGGTGTCGATCGAGTCGCTCGAGCAGTACCGGGACGTGCTCTCACGCTTCATCGCGGGCTTCGGAGATGGCGGATCGGGGCGCTCGACATGAGTGAGGAAGAGTTCGATGAGGAGGTTCGCCCCGATCCGGACGAGCCCGAGACGGGGGAGAGCGGTCTCGATCCGAACACCGAAGAGCTCTTCGCCTTTTCGGCCGGGCTGGAGGACGGCCCGGAGCTCGACCCAGTCTTCCGGGCGGCGCTGCTCGAGGCATCCGAGAGTGCGACCGGCGAACATCAGGTTGAGCAGACGACCGGGGAGCCGACCCTCGATCCGGTAACCGACGGGGAGGAGGTGCCCGGGGAGTCCGGTGAGCTCGAACCGGTTCCGGCAGTCGAGGCGGTGACGGCCGAGACCGGGGAGATCGATGATGAAGTTCCTCCCGAGCACCGGGATGTCCCGGCGGTCACGGAGGAACAGACGGCGATCCTCGCCGCCTCTGCCCGAAGCGAGGTGCAACAGGCGATCGACTCTGCCAAGCAGACCGGCGAGGCCTGGGATCCACCCCGACCGCCGGTCTCGGGCGACTTCGAGGCACCTCAATCGAGGCCGCACTACTGGTGGCGCTTCGGACTCGCGACGGTGATAGTCGTGCTCGCCTTTGCCGGGGCGACCTCGGCATCGATCCTTCGGACTGTCGACGATATCGCCAGCCAGTTGGCCGACCCCGGCTTCGAGCAGCTCTCGGCCAAGATCCTTCCGCCAAGTGGCGGAGGTCCCCAGACCATCGCCCTGATCGGCTCTGACGTCCGGACCGGTGGCGGCTCGGCCCCCGGTGACCCCGGCCGCTCCGACACCACGATCCTCCTCCGACTCGACCCGGAGTCGGACCAGATAGCGATGCTCTCGATACCCCGGGACCTGAAGGTCGAGATCCCGGGGGTCGGAACCGACAAGTTCAACGCCGCCTACGCCTACGGCGGCACGAAGCTCACCCTCCAGACGATCCGGGAACTGACCGGGCTGGAGATCAACCATGTGATCAACGTCGACTTCCAGGGCTTCGCGATGGCGGTCGATGCGATCGGGTGCGTCTTCGTCGACGTGGACCGCGACTACTACAACTCGAACGTCGGCAAGGCGGCGTCCGAGATGTACGCCGAGATCGATATCGACCCCGGCTACCAGAAGCTCTGCGGACCGGACGCACTCGCCTACGCCCGCTACCGGCACACCGACACGGACCTGGTCCGGTCCTCCAGGCAGCAGGACCTGATCGGTGAGGTCCGGAACCGCCTCTCCTTCAGCGAGATCATCAAGCGGCGAAACGAGTTGATCAAGGCCTTCACTGAGAACACGAAGTCCGACATCTCTGGCACCGACGAGTCGCTCGAGCTCCTCCGTCTCCTGTTCGACTCACGAGGGGCCCGGGTGGTCGAGGTTCCCTTCCCGGCGACCCTGGCCGGCACCTATGTGACCGCGACCGAACCAGAGATCCAGGCGGCGGTCGACCGATTCCTCGGATTCGAGGAGCCGGTCGGGCCGGTCGGAACCCTCTCGGAGGGGACCAGCGGACCCGGTGCAGGCAAGAAGAAGCCCGGTCCCGGGGCCGTCCAGGCGAAGGTCCCGAAGAAGGGGGACGACGGCCTGGTCGACTCGGCGCAGAGCACGATCTCCCTCGCCGTCCAGCTGAACGACGAGATCGGAGCCCAAGCCTTCCCGATCTACTACCCGAAGAGCCTTCCGCCCTCGACCATCCTGGCCGACGGGAGTCGCGGGTACCACATCCGTGATCCGGACAAGAACTCCCATGCGGCCTACCGAATGGTTTTCGCGCTCGAGGCCGCCGACGGCACCCACTACTTCGGCCTTCAGGGAATCCGGGGCTGGGAGGATCCGCCGAATCTCGAGGCTCCGTACGACGAGGTGACCTCGGGGGGCAGGACCTTCCGGGTCTACTCAGAGGGAGATCGCGTGCGCCTGGTGGCCTGGTTCGTCGATGGCAACGTCTACTGGATCTCCAACTCCCTGCTGCTTACCCTCGACAATGACGAGATGCTCGGGATGGCCCGCTCGACACGGGCCTTCACCGACAACTGAGAAGACCACATGACAGGGAAGCCCGTGGAAAAGTCAGGCGATGCTGCGCCAATCGGGGTGATCGGTGCCGGCTGGGTCGGCCTGGTCACGGCGGCCTGCTTCGCCGAGCTCGGCCATTCCGTTGTCGCCCGGGACGTGGTCCAGGAGAAGGTCGACGCACTGAACAGGGGCGAGGTGACGATCCATGAGCCGGGCCTCGCGGAGCTGCTCTCCTCGAACGCCGACCGGCTCGAGTTCACGACCGACATGGACCGCCTGCTGGACCACGCCCGGCTCCTGTTCGTCTGCGTCGACACCCCACCGACCCACTCGGGGGATGCTGACCTCTCCAGGGTCCGCGCCGTGGTCGACGATCTCGCCGGAAGCCCGGACCACGTACTGGTGATGAAGAGCACCGTCCCGGCCGGGACCGGCGAGACGATCATGGCTGAGTTGCCCGGTTCGGGCTACGTCTCCTGCCCCGAGTTCCTCAAGGAAGGATCGGCGGTGGAGGACTTCATGCACCCCGATCGGGTGGTGATCGGGGCCGCCCCCGGTAGCGAAGCCGACGGTGACGCGGTGGCCGAGCTCTACGCGCCTCTCGGGGGGGAGATGGTGCGAACGGACGTGACCAGCGCGGAGATGGTCAAGCTAGCCTCGAACGCTTACCTCGCGACCCGGATCTCCTTCATCAACGAGATCGCAAACGTCTGCGAGGAGGTCGGCGCAGACGTGTCGGAAGTGGCCCGGGGCATGGGCCTCGACGACCGGATCGGCCCCCAGTTCCTCCGACCCGGCATCGGCTTCGGCGGGTCCTGCTTCCCGAAGGACGTGAGCGCCCTGAAGCTCCTCGCCGGCAACTCCGGCTACCACTTCCAGCTGCTGAACGCAGTGATCGAGGTGAACGAACTCCAGAAGCGCCGGGTCGTTGGCAAGCTGGTCGAGCACATCGGCCCCCTCGCGGGCAAGCGGATCGCCCTGCTCGGACTTGCCTTCAAGCCGGACACCGATGACATGAGGGAAGCGTCGAGCCTCGTCCTCTCGGCCCGCCTGGCGGCCGAGGGAGCCGAGGTCGTCGCCTTCGATCCGGTTGCGATGGAGGCTGCCCGGGAGCTGCTGCCCGGGGTCGAGATGGCCGACTCGGCGCTCGAGGCCCTGAATGGGGCCGATGGTGCGGTACTGGTCACCGAGTGGCCCGAGTTCCGTGAACTCGACTGGAAGGGAGCTGCCGGGGTGATGAACCGCCCGCTGCTGATCGACGGGCGGAACTACCTCGATCCCGACGAGCTCGCTGCGGCCGGATTCACCTGGGACGGGGTGGGACGGGCCGAGGTCCGTCCGGACTGAGGCGATGCAGGCCCTGGTCCTGGTCGGGGGTCGCGGGACGAGGCTCCTCCCGCTGACCGAGACCGTCCCGAAGCCGGTCCTCCCCCTGGTCGACCGGCCTTTCCTGGTCTTCTTCCTGGAGTGGCTGGGCGACCACGGGGTCGATGACGTGGTCCTCGCCTGCGGCTTCAGGCCCGAGGTGATGCAGGAAGTCCTCAGCGACTGGGCAGGCGACCTGCCCTCCCTGACCTGGGTGGTCGAGGACGAACCGCTCGGGACGGCCGGGGCGATGCGCCACGCCCTCGAGCATCTGGAAGATGAATTCCTTGCTCTCAACGGGGACCTGCTCTCGGATTTCGACCTCGGCGAGCTGATCCGGTTCCATCGCGAGAAGGGGGCCAGGGTGACCCTCGGCCTGAAGGAGGTCGATGACCCCGGCCCCTACGGACTGGTCGAGCTCGGACCCGAGGGCGAGGTCCTCGGCTTCAGCGAGAAGCCCGAAGATCCCTCGGCGCTCCCACCACCGCCCTGGCTGGTCAACGCCGGCACCTACGTCCTCACCCGTTCGGTGATCGAGGATCTCCCGCCGGGCGAGGCCCTCTCGATCGAGCGCGACGTCTTCCCCCGATTGGCCGGTGACGGCATGTACGGGCTCGGGCTGGAGGGTTACTGGATGGACATCGGCACCCCCGAGCGCTACCTCCAGGCGACTTGGGATCTACTCGAGGGAAGGATCGAGACCTCGGTCCCTGTCCAAACGGACGGTGTCCTCGCCGTCGAGGGGAGCGACGTCTCACCGACGGCAACGGTCGGACCGAGGGCGGTGGTCGGCGAAGGCTGCTCGGTCGCCGAAGGAGCCGACGTGCGCGGGTCGGTCCTCCTTTCCGGGGCAGCGATCGGGTCGAAGGCCTCGGTAATCGATTCGATCCTCGGCGCCGATGTGGTGGTCTCCGAGGGCGAGCTGGTCGAGGGCGAGGTGCGGGGCCAGGCCCCGGTGGTTCAGAATCGAGGTCGGGATGCTCGATGACGTACTGGCAATACCGGAGCACATTCGGGACGCCCTATGGCGGATCGATTCGGCCGACCTGCCGCCGACCGAGTCCGACGGGCTGGTCGTCTGCGGCCTGGGCGGGTCCGCGGTCGGGGGTGACCTCGGACGGGCCGTGCTCGGCGACCGGATCACGGGTCCTGTGGAAGTCGTCCGTTCCGCCTCGCTTCCCTCCTGGACGACCGACCGGACATCGGCCCTGGTGTCGAGCCACTCCGGCCAGACTCCCGAGGCGGTCGAGGCGTTCGAAGAAGCTTCACGTCGAGGACTCGACCGCTGGGTACTGACCACCGGCGGCC
>JBJTBP010000015.1:0-2042 GCA_046091385.1 Solirubrobacterales bacterium
GGCTGCCTGATCGGCATCGTTCCCTGGATCGGGATCGCCCTCCAGTTCGTCTTCTCCTCGGGCGAGGGCGACGGGGTCCCGGCATTCGTCTACATCATCTTCGGCACCCTGTTCCTGCTGTTCAACTGCTTTGCGATCAACATGTGGCTGGCCTACCGGGGGAGGGGCCGGTGGCGTGACCCACTGTTCGTCGAGTTCGCCTACGTGACCCTCAGTTTCGTCGCCAAGACGGCGCTCGCCTGGCAGGTCTATGCCGGCGCCCTGGCCGGTTCCTGAGCCGGTGCCGGGCCGAACGGCCTGGATCCTGGCCGACCAGCTCTCCGCCGCCAACCCTGCTCTGGAGGGGGCCGACCGGGCGCTGATCGTCCAGTCGTCCAGCCGGCCCGGACGACTCCGCTTCCACCGTCAGAAGCTCCAGCTCGTCTTCTCGGCGATGCGGCATTTCGCCGAGGAGCTGGAAGGTCGGGGGATCGAGGTCGACTACCGAAGGGCCCCGACCCTTGCCGCTGGCCTCGAAGAGCACCTTGCCGAGTTCCAGCCGGAGGCGGTCACCCTGCTCGAGCCGAGCTCGGTCGGGGCGGGGGAGAGGCTGGCAGGGGACGACCCCAGGGTCGAGCTGGTTGAGGGGACACTCTTCCTGACCGATCCGGCCGATTTCGCCCGTTGGGCCGAGGGTCGGAAGCTCCTGAGGATGGAGGACTTCTACCGCGAGCAGCGTCGGAAGTTCGATCTGTTGATGGATGGCGACGAGCCCGCGGGTGGTCGGTGGAACTACGACCCCGAGAACCGCGAGCCACCCCCGGAAGGGATCACTCCGCCTCGGCCCTACCGGCCCCGCGAGGACGGGATCGACGGGGAGGTCCGGGAGGAGCTCGACAGGATGGAGACCGAGGGACTGGCGACCACCGGCGCGGACGGGCCACGGATCTTCCCGGCCAGCAGGGACCAGGCCCTCCGGGCGCTCGACTCCTTCGTCGCAAAGAGGCTGCCCACTTTCGGGCCGTACCAGGATGCGATGGTCGAAGGGGAGCGGTTCATGTGGCACGCGCTCCTTTCCTCGTCGCTCAACCTCGGCCTGCTCGACCCACTCGAGTGCGCCGAGGCGGCAGAGGCGGCCTGGCGGGACGGCGAGGCCCCGATCGAATCGGTCGAGGGGTTCGTCCGCCAGGTGATCGGCTGGCGCGAGTACGTCTGGGGCGTTTACCGGCTGAGAGGGAGGTCGATGCTCGAGCCGAACGAGCTGAAGGCCGATCGGCCGGTACCAGGGGCGATCCAGGCGCTCGATCCCGACGGGACGTCGATGGCCTGCCTGGCCGACACTCTGGACGGGGTCCGGGACACGGCCTACGCCCACCACATCGAAAGGCTGATGCTGCTCGGCAACCTGATGCTCACTCTCGGGGTCGATCCGACCGAGGCGACCGACTGGTTCCACTCGGCCTTCATCGATGGATACGAGTGGGTGATGGTCCCTAACGTGGCCGGGATGGCGCTCTGGGCCGACGGCGGGACGATGAGGACCCAGCCGTCCGCGGCCACCGGCCGCTACGTCGACCGGATGTCGGATTACTGCGGCGACTGCCGCTACTCGCCGAAGCAGAGGACCGGACCCGACGCCTGCCCGCTGACCACCCTCTACTGGGACTTCCTCGACCGAAACCGCCAGCTCCTAGGGGCGAACCACCGGATGAAGATGCAGGTCAGAAACCTCGACCGGATCGACGAGGACGAGATGTCGGCGATCCGGGAGCAGGCTGCCAGGCTGCGCCACGAGTTCACGGCCTGAGGTCCGGCCGGTCGGGCCGGTCGGGCCGGACGAAACGCCGCTTCCCGTCTAGACTGACCGGTCCACGATATTCGCCTGTATTTTCGCGGGCCGAGAGGGGAGTCGAGGAGAAGAGATGGCCGAGCAGCACAAGTACTTGATGGACGAGTCGAAGATCCCGGACCGCTGGACCAACATCGCGGCCGACCTCCCCGGTGAGCCACTGCCACCGCTCAACCCCGGCACAGGTCAACCGCTCGGACCGGAGGACCTCGCC
>JBJTBP010000016.1:0-5691 GCA_046091385.1 Solirubrobacterales bacterium
CCCCGAGCCCCCCCTGGCGCGGGCCGGCGACGCCCCCCCGCTGCCCCCGGTCGGGGCCGGGAAACCGTTCTCCGACCTGATCGAGTCGGGCCTGGTCCCAGCGACCCGACTGACCCACATCTTCCGTCAGGCGGCCAAGTCGATGATCATCACCGCGGCCCACCAGGTGAACGCCGGCAAGGCACCAGACTTCGAACCGGCTGATGACCAGCAGACCGACCTCTTCTTCCTCGATCGGCCGTCGCCCGACCAGGTGGCCGATTCAGTAGTCGAACTGGTCGCCGAGAGGGTCTCGGCCGGGCTCGGCCTCGATCCGAGCCGGGATGCCCAGGTCCTCGTCCCGGTCTACCGGGGCGAGGCCGGGATCGACGCTCTCAACGAACGTCTCCAGGAACGATTGAATCCAACCGGCAGACCGGCCTTCGAGGGCCGTTTCAGGCTTGGTGACAGGCTGATCCAGACCCGCAACGCCCACGAGATCGGCCTGATGAATGGAACCATCTGCTTCCTGGTCGACGACGACCCCGAGGACGGCTCGCTGGTTCTGGAAACCGATGGCGGGGAGACCGTGGTCCTCCCTTACGAGGAGGCACGGGACTTGAGGCTGGCCTATGCGATCTCGGTCCACAAGTCGCAGGGCTGCGAGATCCCGGTAGTCGTCTTCGTCTGTCAGAGGGCCAACACCGGCATGCTCACCAGGCCGCTGATCTACACGGCGATCACCCGGGCGAAGGAGATGTGCGTCGTGGTCGGCGACCGTCTGACCCTCGATCGCGGTGTCAAGAGGGACGACGGTGGCCGGAGGTACTCATCGATGGTGGAACGCCTCGAACCGAGCACCGCCGGATCCGACCTGACGCCCTGACTCAGCGCTCGGTAACCGGCACCGCCTGGAGCCGGTATCGCATCGCCTTCTCCGAAGCACCGAACTCGGCACAGAGGGCCGCGAGGTCGTCATCGAGTGCGGCCCTCCGCTCCGCGACCAGGGCGGCCGGCATCAGCAGGGCTGCTGCAAACGCATCGGCCTCCCGTTCCAACTCCGCTCTGGGGTCATCACCCGGTCCTGGCTCCCCTTCGTCCACGACCTCGATCCGTCGACAGAAAACGGTCGGCTCGAGGCTGTCCTGATGGATCACGTAGTGGCCCAGCTCGTGGCAGATCGTGAAACGTTTTCGCCCCTCCCACTGGCGCGCCTCGGCCGCGTTGACCCAGATCTCCCCCGGTCCGGTCAGGAGCAGGCCGGACACGTTCGTGCTCCGCTCCTCTTCCAACCCGGGGGCTTCGGTCATGTCCTCGACCTCCCGAATCAGGAGGCCGAAGGTATTCGAGACGATCTTCTCCACCGGGACCGGTAGTTCTTCTCCGTTCCAGATGTAGTCGGGAACCCCCTCCAGAATCGCCCCGACTCGGGCCTCGACCCAGCCCCGGGTCGCTTTGCCGCCCTGGGTCACGTCCGGTCCGCCCCAGGCTCACGCGAGGTGAACAGACGATCTATCTCGTCGAGCCCCACCGAAGGACTCCGCATCCCGCCCTCCCCGGAATCCTCCAGTCCAAGGTTGAGGGCTTCGACGGAGGGCCTGCGGGCAAAGGTTGCCCCGCCCGCCGGATCGGGCTGGCTGCGGCCGATTGCATCGCCCGCCTGGCGGAGCGCATCCCGGGATGAATCGAGGATCTGGGCCAGTCGATCGAGGACGGTGTCGGTGACCCGCCGTGCGTCGAGCGTCCCCCAGGTCATTCCATGGAAGTAAACCCTCACCTTCTCCACCTGTTCGGGAGTCTCGGCGCCGAGTCCTTCGGCCAGTTCAGTCACCACCGTCTCTCGCTCGAGTTCACCTTCAGCCATCAGGTCGGGGATCAGCTCCGGCCACTCCCCCGAGGGGCATCGGGTCTCCTCGACGATCTCCCCGACTATCCGTTCCGCCAGCGACCCCCGATAGGCCGAGGGGTCCCACTCCCTGGGCTCTCCATCCTCTTCCACCGGACTCGCCATCAGGAAGATCTCCATCCGTCGCTCCAGCCGGTCCCGATCGGAACCCTCGACCTCCGTCAGGAAGGGAGCTGGATCGGCATCGCCCGACCTCACCGCGGCCGCATACCGCTCCAGGAGCTCGTCAACTCTGTCCATCGGCGCTCTCACCTTCCCGATCGGCCATTTCGATCGCGTCGACCTCCATCTCCTCGAGGAAGAGCTCTCTGTTCTTCTTCCGGAAACGGGAGTAGATCGTGTCGACGTTGTCGGTCGTGATGCCTTCCCCTCGGTCGAGTCCCTCGTCCTCGACCATCGTTACGACTTCCTGGGCCGAGTATCCCTCAGCCTTGAGGCCGATGATGAAGGCGTCCCGCTCGCTCTCATCCCCGAGGGCGCGATCCCAGAGGAGCCGAAGCTCCACGGCCTTCTCGACGTCGGTCCCATGGTCGGGGACCACTTCGTAAAGGCCCCGCTCCTCCCCGACCTCGCTCATGGTTCCGTCATACGCCTCGATCCTCGGTGCCCCGTCCCTGGACCGGAACCAGTCGATGACCCTCCGGTCGACGATCGTCTGGACGAACTTGTGGAACTGCGGGGCGACCGCACCCTCGAAGTTCTCGACGCTCCCGAAGACGTCCTTGAAGGCCTCGGCGACGATGTCCGCTGCCTCCTCGTCTACCGATGTGGTGCCCGCCCTGGCGCAAGATGCCTCTATCCGACGACGTGCCCGGTTGAAGAAGATGCCCTCCCACTTGAAGACGAGGACCGCGAGCGCAGAGCGGTACTCGGAGGTCTCGCCGAGATCCCTGGCTTCGACCACGTACTCCATGACTTCGGCGTCCTCGAGCGCCGAGAGCTGTTCCTGTGACTTCCTCCTGAAGATGAATTCCCCCTTTCGGCCCCTAAGAGTCGGGCCCCAGGTCCATTCCTGACGGGCGGGAAGAAAAAACCTTCCATCCGGATCCGGCGCCGCTATTCGACCAGCCCCTCACCGGACCCGCGAGGATAACGGCAGGGTCGGTTACGCTCGAGGCGATGTACCGGGAAGCTGACAGTCCAGGAACCGGCGTCTGGCCGACTGCACCGCCGAGTGATTCGGATCGAGCCTCCTATGTCGAGGCCGAACCGGTCCCGTTCTGGCTGGACCGACGGCGTCCGGCCCGCCGAGCCCCCCTCGAGGGAACGAACGATGCCGACCTGGTCGTGATCGGCGGGGGACTGACCGGGCTCTGGGCCGCCCTCACTGCGATAGAACGCGATCCAGGTCGTCGGGTCGTCGTCCTCGAGTCAGAGGGAATCGCAACCGGGGCGAGCGGCCGAAACGGGGGGTTCATGTCCTCCTCATTGGTCCACGGGATAGCCAACGGCCTTTCCCGGTTCCCCGAGGAAGTGGGCACGCTCGAGCGCCTGGGACTGGAGAACCTCGACCAGATCGGCGAGCGGATCGACCGGTACGGGATCGAGTGCGAACTCGGGAGGCCCGGAGCGATCGAGGTGGCGATGACGCCCGCTCAGCTCGAAGAGCTCTCCGGGACCGAGAAAGAGCTCCAGAGCTACGGACACCAGGCCGAGCTGCTCGACCAGGCAGCGATGCGCGAACAGGTGAACTCGCCCCTCTTCACCGGCGGCCTCTGGCAGAAGACCGGGGAATGGTCGGCCGACCCGGTCGCCCTGACCCTGGGGCTGGCCGATGCGGCCACCGAACTCGGGGTAACGATCCACGAGGACTCGGAAGTGACCGGGCTGGGTACCGAAGGTGAAGGCGTGCTGGTCGAGACCGCTGCCGGTTCGATCCGGACGAAACGGGTCCTGCTTGCAACTGCGGCCTTCAGGAGTCCCGTGCGGGCGATCAGGTCCCGGGTCATTCCGGTCTTCGACTACGTGCTGGTCACCGAGCCGCTGACTCGCTCCCAGTGGGAGTCGGTCGGCTGGACCGCCCACCAGGGCCTCTCGGACTCATCCACTCGTTTCCACTACTACCGGCCGATCGCCGATGGACGGATCCTCTGGGGTGGCTACGACGCGATCTACCACTACGGTGGCCGGGTCGAGGAGCGCTACTACCAGCGTGACCAGAGCTTCGCCGGCCTCGCCCAGCGATTCTTCACCGCATTTCCCCAGCTGGAAGGGATCCGGTTCAGCCATCGCTGGGGAGGAGCGATCGACACCTGTTCCCGCTTCTTCGCCTTCTACGGAACCACGATGCGCGGCAGGGTCTCCTACGCGGTGGGGCACACGGGACTGGGGGTCGGAGCGAGCCGATTTGCCGCCCGGGTGGGCCTCGCCCTGCTTGACCAGACCGAACCGGAACTTCTCGAGCTCGACTACGTGAAGAAGAAGCCGGTCCCCTTCCCGCCGGAACCGCTCCGGTGGGCGACGATCCAGCTGACCAGGAACCGGCTGGCGGCCGCCGACCGAAAGGACGGCAGGGAAGGCCTCTGGCTGCGCCTCCTCAGCAAACTTGGACTTGGCTTCGACAGCTGAGCCGGCGGCCCCGGCTTACTCGTAGGAGATCGCCTCGAGCACATCTAGCCGGGCGGCCTTCCTGGCCGGGTACACGGAGGCCAGAACGCCTGCGAGCGCCGAGAGCACCAGGATCGCCAGCAGGGTCGGTATCGGGTAGCTGAGGACGAATCCCTCGCCCTCCAGCGGAATCCCCATGAGGAAGGCAAAGATGATCCCGAGGACGAGGCCGGCCGAGGCCCCGAGAACCGCAGTGATCACGGCCTCGAACCGGATCATCCGCTTGACCTGCCTCCTCGACATCCCGACCGCCCTGAGCATCCCGAGCTCCCTGGTCCGCTCGTAGATCGAGAGGATCAGGGTGACGACGATCCCGACCAGGGAGACCACGACCGCGAGTGCGAGCAGGACGTAGATCAGGGCGAGGATCGCGTTGATCTGTTCCCGCTGGCGTTGTTCGAGCTCGTCCTGGTTGAGGACCTCGACCGTCGGATACGGCCGGTCCAGGGTGCGGGAAATCCGGTCCTTTACCTTCTCGACGTCTTCACCCGGCGCGACCTTGACGAAACCGAAGAAGTCGGCCTTGACCCCGAAATCGCGGTCCATCTGGGTCTCGGATACGACCACCTCCCCGAGGAAGTCGAGATTGCCCGAGGCCATGATCGCCGTTACCTCGAGCTCGGGACGGCGACCGGTCTTGGTCAGTGGCCGGAAGCGATCCCCGAGGCCGAGCCGTGCCTTGTCGGCGAGCTTCTGGCCGATCACCGCCCTGCCGGGTGCGAGCGCCCGGAGGTCCGCCTGGGTGCCCTCGACAAGGACGATCTCGAGGACCCGATCCACCGAGCGTGGATCGACCGAGGCGACCGCCGTGCCACCGGCGCGCGGCACCCGCGCCGGGGTGTAGCGGACCCCGGAGGCCGCTTCCACGCCCTGGACCGTCTCGGCGTCCCGCACAGCCTCCGGCGGGATCCCGACGAATCCTCCCGGCCCCTGGAGGATGATCTGCCCCCTGACGTTCTGGGCGATCACGTCGGTAACCGAACTGTTCAGCCCCGAGGCGAAGATGGTCACGAAGGCGACCAGTGCGATGCCGATCATCAGGGCCGCCGAGGTGACCGCCGTCCGGGCCGGGGTTTTCAACGAATTCTCCCTGGCGAGCTTGCCGGTCAGTCCCCCGAACCTGGCGATCGGCCAACCGATCACCCTGACCAGCGGTTGGATCAGCCTCGGGCTGAAGATCGCGATCGAGATCACGAGGC
>JBJTBP010000017.1:0-2990 GCA_046091385.1 Solirubrobacterales bacterium
TGGCGGTGAGTGAGAACCTTCAAAGGAACATCGGTCCCGACGATGCCGGGGCCAAGGGTGGAGAATCAACCGAGTCAGATTCAGGGGAGTAGAGATGGCGCCGACCGAACCCGAGATCCAGACGCAGACACCGAGCACGATTCCGCACGATTACTCGAAGCGGGCGATGGTCTTCGGCGGCCGGAGCTCCCAGGAGCTGGCCGGCAAGATCGCCTCGAAGCTCCAGTTGAGTCCCGGGGAGGTCACCCTGAAGACCTTCGCCGACGGGGAGATCTACGGCCGGTTCGAGGAGTCGATCCGGGGAGCCGACGTCTTCCTGGTCCAGTCGACCTGTGCCAACGCAGAGACCGGGATGACCCCGAACGACGCCCTGATGGAGCTGCTGGTGATGGCCGACGCGGCCCAGGGCGCCTCGGCCCACCGGATCATCGCGGTTATGCCGTGGTTCGGCTACGCCCGCCAGGACAAGAAGTCTGCCCCGCGCGAGCCGATCACCGCCCGGGTGGTCGCCCGTGCCCTGGAAGCGGTCGGGATCGACCGGGTCCTGACCATGGACCTCCACGCCGGGCAGATCCAGGGGTTCTTCACGATCCCGGTCGACCACATGACCGCGATGCCGATGCTGACCCAGTGGTTCTCCGACCAGTACCGGACCGAAGACCTGGTCGTCGTCTCGCCCGACGCCGGCAGGGCCAAGGCGGCACGCAACTTCGCCCGGAAGCTCGGGACCGAGTGGGCGATCATGGAGAAGGAGCGACCGGCCCAGCAGGTGGCCGAGATCGGCTACGTGGTCGGCGACGTACGCGACAAGGTCGCGATCATCTCCGACGACATGATCGACACGGCCGGGACCCTCTGCGCCGCGGCCCGGACCGTGCTGGATGAAGGGGCACGGAGCGTGATCGCCTGCGCCACCCACGGAGTCTTCTCGGGCAAGGCCTTCGAGCGCCTGCCGTACGAGGAGTCGGGTATCGAGCGGATCGTCGTCACCGACACGATCCCGTTGAGGCCCGGTGCCCCGGACAACATCACGGTTCTTTCAGCTGCCGGGACGCTGGCCGACTCGATCAACCGGATCTTCACCGACGATTCGGTCTCCGAGATCTTCGCCGGCGAGAACCAGCTCTTCTAGGCGGCCGGTCCAGGCCCTCGGTGGGGCGACCCGGACCGGGTCAGTCCGTGACGCGGACTCCGAGGATCCGATCGAACCCCTCCTGGTAGAGCTGTTCGGTTCGCGCGGCGTCGAGTTCATCGGGATAGGCATACCTGTGGATGTTGAGGCCGTCCCCGAACGACCAGAGCATGAAAAGCGCATCTTGTGAAGCTATTCCCGGATCGATTTGGCCCTGCTCACGAGCGAGGTCGATCAGGCGCTCGTGACGGTCCAGCATCCTCAGGTCGAGTTCCTTCAACCTCTCACTCACCCCTGGCTGGAAGTCGAACTCGAAGACAAAGCGATCGTAAGTCCGAACCCAGGGGTTGATCTCCCGATCCGCCTGGATGCCGGCCCACGTAGCCCGACGGAGCTTGCCCAGGGGATCCTCGGCATCATCGTCCCGATTGAAGCCCTTCCGTTCCCAGCCGACCTCGAATGACCGCTCGACTATCGCGACTAGCAAGGCGTCCCTGTTTCCGAACTCGTAGGTGAAGGCGGTCGTCGAGGTCCCGGCTTCAGCCGCAATCGTGCGAAACGATGCAGCGCTAAGGCCCCGCTCCGCAACCACCTTGACAGCGATGTCGATCAGCTCGGTCCGCCGGGCTCCCTTAGCGGTAGCCTGGGCTTCCTGTTTAGTAAGAGCGTCTTCCATCTCAGTTCAACTGGGGCCCCCAAGAACCAATGCCCCTCGACCGATCAAGAGAGGATAGTCCTCCAATCGGCCCACGTTGACAATCCCCCATCGCGGGGTACCGATCTTCGGTAGTGGGATTCCCGGCACTGCCCTTCCGTAGGCTGGGGTCGATGGCGGAGCCACTCAGGATCGGGCACAAGGGAGCCGATGCCCTGGTGCCCGGAAACACTGTCGAGAGCTTCGTCCGGGCGGTCGAGGTCGGGGTGGACATGATCGAACTCGACGTTCTCTGGCTGCCCGACGGTCGTCCCTCGGCCCCGGCTGCCGAACGCTCGCCCCTGGCCGTGGTCCATGACTGGCGCGAGGCCGAACGTCGACCGCCCCCCTCCCTGGACGAGGTCCTCGAGGCCTTCACCGGCGCTCCGCTCGACCGGGTGGCGGTCAACCTCGACCTGAAACTCCCCGGCAGGGAAGGGGAGGTGGTCGAGGCGATCCACCGTCAGGGCATCGGGGAGCGGGTCTCGGTCTCGACGATGGAGGTCTCATCCCTCGAGGCGATCCGTGAACTAGACCCGGCGATCCCGCGCGGCTGGACCGTTCCCCGGATCAGCTTCGACTGGACCGTCCCGTGGCTCAGGCCGCTCCTCCTGGTCGGGTCCGAGGCGGTTCGGCGGAGGCTGCCCGGCAAGGTCGCCAGGGGCCTGCCGGAACTCGGGGTCGAGTCGGTCTGGGCGTGGCACGGCGCGGTCACCCCGCCGCTGCTCGAGGTGATCCGCTCGGCAGGGGTGGACCTGAACGTCTGGACCGTCGATGACCCGGAGCGGGTCGCCCGACTCCGGGCGATGGGGGTCTCGGGGATCTGTTCGAACGACCCCCGGATCCTCAACGAGCCGCCGGCCCCGGCCGGTGCCCAGCCGGAAGCCTGAACCTCAGATGGTGGTGCCGGCGGTCCCCGGGGGCATTCCGCCCTTGACCGTGACGGCCTCGGCGAAGTCCTCGGTGGTGAAGACGCTGACCGCCCTGTCCGATGCCGCGTAGTGGTAGAGCGCGACCCCGAAAATCGTCGCCAGGGCCTGGTTGAGGAGCGCGACGGCGGTGAAGGCAAGGATCCCGATGACGATAAGGGCTACCCCCCCGGCGACTATTCCCCCGGCGGCCCAGAGCGCGATTCCGATCGAGATGACGAGGAAGGCCGGCAGG
>JBJTBP010000018.1:0-11197 GCA_046091385.1 Solirubrobacterales bacterium
ACCGGAACCGGGGCGGCGCCGGTGATTGCCCGCCTGGCGAGGGACGTCGGCGCCCTGACCGTCGGGATCGTCACCCGTCCGTTCAGCTTCGAAGGGAACAAGCGGGCCAAGGCCGCCGAGAAGGGGATCGAGGCCCTCGCCGGCGAGGTCGACACCCTGATCGTCATCCCGAACGACCGCCTGCTCGAGGTGCTCGACCAGGCAACGCCGATGACCGATGCCTTCCAGGTCGCAGACGACATCCTTCGTCAGGGTGTCCAGGGCATCTCGGACCTGGTCACCCTTCCCTCGATCATCAACCTCGACTTCGCCGATGTCCGGTCGGTGATGTCGGATGCCGGCCGGGCCCTCCTCGGGATCGGAATGGGTACGGGGTCAGAGCGGGCGATGGTCGCGGTCGAGAGGGCGATCTCTTCACCCCTCCTCGAGACCCCGATGGACGGAGCGAGGTCGGTCCTGATGTCGATAACCGGCGGCCCGGACCTCTCGCTGGTCGAGGTTTCGGAGGCTGCCCGCGCGGTCGGCGACGCTGCCCATCCCGACGCCAACATCATCTTCGGTGCGAACGTGGACGACCAGCTGGGCGATGAGCTCTGGATCACGGTCGTCGCCACCCGGTTCGACTCACGTGGGGTCGGTACCCGGGCGCCTTCGACCAGCCGGCCGAGGGATCCGGGCGAGGACCGCTCCCGTCGCGGACCGGACGACGGCGAGATCCCCGAGTTCCTGGCCTAGGTCGTGTCTAGCCCCCGGGGCGTCGTTGCTGCCGGCCATCCCCTGACCGCCGAAACCGGAGCAGGAGTCCTGAGGGAGGGCGGAAACGCGGTCGATGCCGCAGTGGCGGCGGTTCTCGCCTCCTTTTCCCTGGAGAGTGCGCTTACCGGGTTCGGGGCCGGGGGCTTCATGATCGTCGGGGGCCCAGGAGTCGAACCAACCGTGCTCGACTTCTTCGTTGCGGCGCCGGGATCGGGAGGGCATGAGCGGACGGATGAGCTGGTTCCGGTTCCGGTTCATTTCGACGAGAAGACGTCCCAGGTTTTCAATGCCGGGGCGGCGTCCTGTGGGGTTCCCGGCACTGCCGCCGGCCTCGAGTCCGCCCTCGAGAGATTCGGTTCCGTCGGACTGGGGGACCTGATTGGTCCGGCAGTCCGGTTCGCACGTGAGGGATCCCCACTCAACCGCCAGCAGGCGTACGTCCTCAGGATCCTCGAGCCGATCTATACCTCGACCGAATCGGCTCGGGAGATCTACGCACCAGACGGCAAGTACCTCGGAGAGGGCGACCTCTTCCGGTACCCGGACCTTGCCGATGCCCTCGAGCGGTTTGCCGAAGGGGGTGCAGCCTCGATCAATGCCGGCGAGACTGCGGCGGCCATAGAGGATTACGTCGTCGGCCGGGGTGGGACCCTCTCGACCGCCGACCTGGCCGCCTACGAGACGATCGAGCGATCACCGGTCGGAACCGGGTTCCTCGGCTCCGAGGTACTGACCAACCCGCCCCCCTCGGCCGGGGGAGTCCTGATCACCTACTCGCTGGCGATCCTCGAGCAGCTGGGAGGCTCGGGAGTCGTCGAGGAGGTGCGGGCCCTCGATGCCGCCAACCTGGTCAGGGCCGGGGACTTCGCGGAGCGCCTGGGTGAACCGGGATTCGAAGCGGAGCTGCTCTCCGGGAGCTCGGTCGCGGCCGGGATCGAGGCGACCGACAGGCTCGGCTCGACAACGCACCTGGTTGCGATGGATGGGGACGGCCTCTGTGCTTCGGTCACCTGTTCGAATGGGACCGGGTCGGGAATGGTCGTCCCCGGAACGGGAATCCATCTGAACAACATGCTCGGGGAGGAAGACCTCAACCCGCTCGGGTTCCATCATCACCGTCCAGGGGAGAGGATCGGCTCGATGATGTCACCGACCTTGATCCTCGAGGGCCGGGAGGTGGTAGCCGGGCTGGGCAGCGCCGGATCCAACCGGATCCGCTCGGCGGTAGTCCAGAGCGTGGTCAACCTCGTGGCCAGGGAGATGGACCCCCAGGAAGCCGTGGATGCACCCAGGGTCCACGTCGAAGGGAATCTGGTCCAGGCCGAGCCGGGTGTGGATCCCGATGCCCTTCGACGGCTCGAGCGGGAGGGTGAGGAAGTCTTCCGGTGGGACCGACTGAACCTCTTCTTCGGCGGGGTCCAGGCGGTTACCCGGGAGCCTGAGTCGGGCGCAATTGCCGGAGGGGCCGACCCCCGTCGGGGCGGTGCGGTTGCGATCGCCTGAGCCCCCCTCAGTGGCTGAAGGAAAACTCCCGTAGACGGTCGAAGACCGCGACGAGGAGCGCGACCACCGTGAACACCTCGAGCCTCCCGGTGATCATCAGGAAGCAGGAGACCAGCTGATTGAAGGTGGAGAGACCGCTGTAGTTCTCAAGGGCACCGACCTCGCCGATCCCGGGACCGGTCACGTTGAGGGTCGCGGCTGCTGCACTGATGGCAGAGATGACGTCGAGTCCTCCAGCGGCCATCGCCAGTACCCCGAGTCCGTAGACGATGACGTAGACCGTGAAGTACCCCATGATCGACCTGCGGATGTCGTCGCTGAACACCGTCTTCCCGATCCGGAGTACCCGAACGGCCTTGGGGTGGACCTGCTTCTGGACCTCCTGGGTGGCCGCCTTTCCCAGCAACATGATGCGGATCACCTTGATCCCGCCCGCGGTGGATCCGGCGCAGGCTCCGATGAAGGTCATCAGGAGGATCAACGTCTTGTCGAAGGAGGCCCAGGTATCGAAGTCGACGGTTGTGTAGCCAGTCGTCGTGATGATGCTGACCACGGTGAAGGCCGAGTCGAGGAGCCCCTGACCAAACCCGAGATCCCGGCCTCCGCTCAGCAGCACCGCCGCTACGACCGCAGTGAAGACCACCACGATCGCGAGGAAGACCTTGATCTCCGGGAGGGTCTGGCCTACCTGTCTGCGGGTCACTGCGCGCCAATAGAAGGCGAAGTTGATACCCCCGAGCAACATCCCGAAGATCGCGACGATCTGGATTGCGGTCCCGTAGCTGGCCATCGAGTCGGTTCGGGTCGAGAAGCCCCCGGTTGCCAAGGTCGTCATCGAGTGATTGATCGCGTCGAAGAGGCTCATCCCGGCGACCGCGTAGGCGACCACACCGACCACGGAGAGGACCAGGTAGACCCCGGCGATGATCTTCGCCGTGTCGATCAGCTTTGGGGTCAGCCGATCCGACTTGATGCCCGAGGTCTCGGCGTAGAAGGCACGCTGTAGCCCCGGACCACTGACTGGAGCGATCACCACGACCAGGACCACGATTCCGACTCCGCCCAGCCACTGGGAGATGCTTCGCCAGAGGAGCACGGCATCGCTTTGACCCGAGACGTCGTCGATCACGGTCGCCCCGGTGGTGGTGAAGCCGCTGACGGCCTCGAAGAAGGCCCCGACGGGGCTGTCGATAGCCCCCGTAAGAACAAAGGGGACCGCCCCGTAGAGGCCCGCGACCACCCAGGCGAGCGTCACGGCCAGCAGACCGGACACCGGCTTGATCACCCTCCCCGATCCCTCGGCCCTGCTCGACAAGGAGAAGAGGATGGAACCGATCAATCCTCCGACCAAGCCGCAGGCGAGGAAGGTCCCGCCATCCTGCCCTTCCGCAAGGCCGACGAATCCGCAGACCAGGAGGGCGGCCCCGACCGCAAGCACGGTGCCCCCGGCAGCCATCCCAACCACCGGGGCGAACAGCGTGCGTCGGGTACGGCTCACTGCCCTCCGCCGAAGGAGGTTTCGATCCCGCGGAGGGTGCCCTGCTCACCCAGCACCAGCAGCCTGTCGCCCTCGGCTATCTCGGTACCCCGCTTCGGGATCTCGATCGTGTCGTCGTGCAGCAGGGCTCCTACGCGGCAGTGCTTGAGGATTCCGTGGGTCTCGCCTACCGCCATTCCGATGATCTCGGCCCCTGGCTCGACTTCCATCTCCATGGCTTCGAATCCGGTCCGGAACAGATGAATTTCCTTGACGCTCTTGGTGTGGACGAATCGGAGGATCGCCTCTGCGGTGATCAGGCGAGGGGAGAATGAGGCATCCAGTCCGAGTGCATCGACGAGGGGGGCAAATTCCTCCCTCGAGATCGTCGCGAAGCAGAGTCCGGCACCGACTCGTTTCGCATTGAGAGCAGCAACGAGGTTCGCCCGGTCATCGCCCGCACAGGCGACGAAGGCGCCAGCAGTCCCCACGTTCGCATCCTCCTGCGCCTCACGGCTTATCCCTTCGTCGTTGATGACCAGGGCGTGGCCGAGGGCAGTGGCCAACTCGGTCGACCTTTCGGCATCCCGCTCCAACACCGTTACGGCGACGTTCCTCTCCTCGAGCGCCCGTGCGAGCGGCAGCCCGATCCTTCCCCCACCGAAGATCACCACGTTCCGGATTGGTTCCACATGGCCCACCAGATGGGCGACCGCCTCTCGAACGTTCTCGCGGGCGGTCGACACGATCAGGTGGTCTCCGACCTCGGGGACCGTGTCCGGCCGGGCGAGGAAGGGGGTACCGGCTCGGGAACCCCCGACGATGTACGCGGGCTGTGGCCTCTCACGTTCGCTCAGGGGGCGCCCGACAAGGGGCGAATCCTCACCCACGATAAGTTCGACCAAGGCGAGCCGTCCCTCGCTGAAGTACTCGACCGAGACGGACCCGGGAAGTGCGATCGTCTCGGCGATGTCATCGGCCGTCGCTCGGTCTGGATCGATAACGAAGTCGATTCCCATGACCCCGGTCTGACTGGCCTGTCCCTGGTCGAAGAAGTCGGGATCCCTGACGCGGGCCACTACCGCGCCCACCCCCTGACCCTTCGCAGAGAGGGCGGCGATCACGTTCACTTCGTCAATCGTGGTCACTGCTGCGACCAGATCGAAGCCCCTGACCCCGGTTTCCTTCAGCAGGCGGGGGCTTGCTCCGTTGCCTTCGACGACCAGCGCGTCGAGCTCGGTCCGCGCCTGGTCCGCCCTCTGCCGGTCGCTCTCGATCACGGTTACCTCCTGACCATCAGCGATCAGGGTCCGGGCGATATTCGTGCCCACTTCTCCGGCGCCGATTACGAGGGTCTTCACCTGTGCGTTCCTTCCCTCCGGACCCAGATGGTCCGGTGCTGCCTCAGGCCGGCTTCACGGCCGTCAGCAGGAGGTTGTAGAGGAGCTCGGGCGGAAGCCGGGACTCCAGAAGCGCAGTATCCATTTTCTGGAAGACGACGTAACCCCTGAAGGCGAACTTTCGCCAGGCCAGGGGCACCGTTTCCGGCTCGGCCGTCGCCTCGAGCGAGCGCATGCCCCAGCCCCAGAAGTTCGCGACCGCCTCTTCACCCGAGACCCGGACCTCGGTGAAGCCCGCTCCACCAGGGAGGCCCCTCAGGTCGGACGGGGTAAAGGCGTGGACGTCAACCTCCGATTCCAGCTCATGGTCGTGGGTGCATTCGCCCCCGTTCCCGACGGGCTCCTCCAGGGCAGATGCCCCGATCATCAAGCGCCACACCGGAGCGGCTGCCGTACCGACGGCTTTGGGAAGGGCGGCGAGGCGGTCTCCGTAACTGGAGGGCTCCCCGCAGAAGATGATCATGCCCCCGGGCCTCAGGACCCGATGGAACTCGGCGAAGGCGCGGTCGAGGTCGGGGATGTGGTGGAGCACGGCGTGGCCCAGCACGAGGTCGAAGGACTCGTCCTCGAAGGGGAGCTGCTCTGCCTCACAGACCACCGTTTCGACTTCGATCCCGAGCTCTTCTGCCGAGGTCGCGAGCGTTTCGAGCATCCCTGGGGAGATGTCAGTCACGGTGACCCGGTCGAGCAGTCCCTGCTGGGCCAGGTTGAGCGAGAAGTAGCCGGTCCCGGCCCCGATCTCGAGCGAATCCCCCAGGGAACCGACGGGATCGCGCCCCAATGCCTTGGCGACCTTGGAGCGGACCTGGTGCTGGCCGATCGGCCCGAAGTCGATACCCCACTTCGAATCGTAGGAATCGGCCGCGGCGTCGTGGTAGCGCGTGTTCGCGTCCTTGATCTTCTCGGGGGAGTCGGTGGGGGATGCGGGCATGGCGGGAAAAGATAGGGAACAATCGCCTGGTTGTCCGACGCGTACGTCCAGAAAGACCAGCCGGAGGGGGTACCACCGCTCGAGCTGACCGGGGAGAGGACCCTCCCGGACCTCCCCGAGGAGAACTACTGGTACCGCCGACACCTGGTGGTCTACGAATGGATTGCGAGGAGGGTCTCGGGCCTGGACGTGGCCGATCTGGCCTGTGGGGAGGGCTATGGCTCCGAAGTTCTGGGGAGGACGGCACGTTCGGTGGTCGGGGTGGATGCCAACCCGGAAGCCTTCGCCCATGCCGAGGCCAAGTACTCGACTGCCCGGGTCAGCTTCAGGCGGGGACTGGTCGAGGCGTTCGAGGGGCCGTGTGATGCGATCGTCTTCCTCCAGACGATCGAGCACGTCGAGCAGCCTGACGCCCTGCTCGAAGGGTTCGCTCGTGCAGCCGGGGTCTCCTACATCTCGACCCCGAACCTCCTGACCCTCGCCCCACCCGGTGCCGAGAAGTCCGACAACCCCTGGCACATCCGTGAGTACCGGGCCGACGAGTTCGAGGAGCTCCTCTCCCCGCACTTCTCGTCGGTCGAACTCTTCGGGGTCTTCCACTCGGGGCGGCTCGCCTGGCACGACCGGGCGCTCTCGGTCGGCTGGGACCGGATCCATGCGGCGTTCGGCATGACCCGGTCCTTCTACGACTGGGTCACGCCGTCGTTCCGGAGTAGCGAATTCCGGGTCCGCAGGGGAGACCTCGACCGGGCACTCGACTTCGTAGCCTTCTGTCGTGCCTGAGGGGGGTCGACCCGACGGGGAGGGGAAAGTGGGGGACCTCGCGATCGTCCTCCATTCCCACATGCCTTACGTCGAGGGGTTCGGTACCTACCCGTTCGGGGAGGAGTGGCTGTTCGACGCAGTCGTCCGCTCCTACCTTCCGGTACTCGCCTTCGCCCGCGACATCGCGGTCTCGATCACCCCGGTGCTGGCCGACCAGCTCGAGGCACCCGGCCTCGCCGGGCGACTGACTGACTTCGCGGCCGAGTTCCGTGCCGGCTCCGCCCGGCGCGAGTCCGAGGAGGCAGCTGCTGAGCTCCGGCATTCGGCCCTCGACGAACTCGGACGCTACGAGGCCTCGCTCGAGGCCCTTGCCGCCGCGGAAGGCGACCTCCTCGAGCTTTTCGCCGGCCCGGCCCGCGAGGGTCGGATCGAACTGCTCGCCTCGGCAGCGACCCATGCCGTCCTCCCATTGATTGCGACCGACCGGGCGATCGAGTTCCAGATCGGCACGGGGCTCAAGTCGCACCGGCGCCGATTCGGTCGACCGTCCGGGTTCTGGCTGCCGGAATGTTCCTACGTGCCCGGACTCGAGGCCTTTCTGGCCCGGCACGGGATCGAGTGGTTCCCGATCGACCAGTCGGTGCACGAGACTGGGGACGAGGCGCTCGAGCCAGTCGTGACCCGGTCGGGCCCGGTTGCCTTCACGATCGACTGGACGGCCGTCTCCTGGGTCTGGGATCTCGCCGGTTACCCCTCCTGGCCCGGTTACCGCGACTTCCACCGCAAGTCGATGCTCGGCCTCAACCTGTTCTCGATCGATGGCTCCCCTTACGACCCGGAGGCGGCACGGAAGCGGGCCCGTGAGGACGCCGGGAGGTTTCTCGACGGTGTCGCCGAGAGGCTCGGGGCGTTCCGACGGGAGCGGCGGAAGGACGGACTGGCCGTCTTCGCATGCGACATGGAACTGATGGGACATTGGTGGGCCGAGGGACCGATCTGGCTCGAGGCAGTCCTCGATGGTGCGGCCGAACGGGGTATCCGACTGACGACCCCCGGTCGCGAGCTCGATCGACCCGGTCGCGAGGACGTCCTCATGCCCGCGTCCTGGGGCGCAGGCAAGGACCTGAGGACGTGGGACTCTCCGGCCCAGGCGGACATATCGGCCGGGGCCAGGCGGGTTGAACTCTCCGTGTTGGGGGCAATTGCCTCCGGACTCGGACCCCCGGCCTCCGACAGGGCGGCAAGGGAGATGCTCGCGGTCCAGGCAAGCGACTGGGCCTTCCTCGATGCCACCGGCCAGGCCGGCGACTACCCCTTCAGACGGGCGGTCGATCACGCCAGTGCCGCCTATGAAGCCATACACTCCGCCCCCGGAGAAGAGCCCGAGCCGACCTTGAGGTCCCTTTCACCCGACCTCGAGATGGCCCCGCTCACCACTCCCTGAGGACCGGAAAGCGCAATCGAAGTGACAAGACCACTGATCGTTTCCTGGGAGTACCCGCCCCTGATCGAGGGCGGTCTCGCCCGCCACGTGAGGAAACTCTCCGAGGCGCTGGTCGAGAGGGGCGTCGAGGTCCACGTGCTGACCAGGGGCGGGGACGAGAGCGACGTCGAGGAGAAGGTCGGCGGTGTCCACATCCACCGCATCGTCGAACCGGAACGCCCTTCAGACCTGGCCGAGTTCGTCACCTGGGTGGAGCGGATGAACTCCGACATGCTGGCCGCCGGGGTCGATCTCGGCGACCGGTTCGATTTCGACTGCGTCCACGGTCACGACTGGCTGGTCGCCTCGGCCTGCGACCACCTGGCCCGGAGATTCGACTCTCCTCTTGTGACCACCATCCATGCGACTGAATACGGGCGCCACCAGGGTTGGGTCGACAGCCATCCCCAGTCCCACATCCACGGGGTCGAGCGCTGGATCGCCAATCGCTCGGATTGGGTGATCACCTGTTCGGAGTTCATGCGCGACCAGGTGATCGACGTCTTCGGTGCCGAGCCCGGTCGGGTGGAGGTGATCCACAACGGAATAGATCCCGACGACCTGCCCGAAGCAGATCCGGAGATGCTGGCCGGGCTGAGGGAACGGTTCGCGGCACCCGACGAGAAGCTGGTCCTGCTGATCGGTCGGCTGGTCTACGAGAAGGGCTTCCAGCTTGCCCTCGAGGCGATGCCCAGGGTGATCGAGGAGATGCCCGGGACACGCTTCCTGGTCGCCGGCTCGGGGACCCACGAGGAGGAGCTCCATCGCCTCGCCGGAGACCTGGGTCTGATGGAACACGGGACCTTCCTCGGCTGGATCGGTGATGACGTCCTGACCTCGCTCTACCGGATCGCCGACCTGACCGTGGTCCCTTCGATCTACGAGCCCTTCGGACTGGTGGCGCTCGAGGCGATGGCCTCCGAATGCCCCTGCATCGCTGCGGACACTGGTGGACTGCGCGAGGTCGTTCCGCTGGAGGGCGCCGGCCTGAGGTTCCGGGCGAGCGATCCGGAGGATCTGGCCGAGGCCGCGATCGAGGTCCTTGCCGACGAGGACCTCAGTCGCAGGATGGTCCAGGAAGGCCTTGCCCACATCAGGTCCTTCGACTGGGCAGACGTGGCCGGGAAGACTGAGGCCCTCTACCGGAGCCTCCAGCCGGTCAACGACCCGAACTGAGTCGCTCAGCCGGTCGGTGGGTCGAGCACGCCCGGGTCTGAAGGGTCGGGCTCGACCGGATCGGGCCAGCTGAGGGACTGCGGCTCATCCCGCATCCGGATGACCCTTGCCGGGATACCGGCGATCACCGCGTTTGCCGGAACGTCGTGGGTAACGACCGCATTCGTCCCGACGATCGCGTTGTCGCCGACCGTGACCCCCCGCAGGAAGCAGGCCCCGTACCCGACCCAGACGTTCGAGCCGATCACCACGTCCTCCATGTAGATGCCCTGCTGCCGGATCGGCCGCTCGACCTCGACCAACCCCTGGTGGAAGTCGATGAACATCTCACGATCGGCGATCACGAAATGCTCCCCGATCCGGATCCTCCGGTAGGCAGAGATCGTCACCTCCTGGCCGAGCACGGTCTTGGCGCCGATCTCGACCGTGCCCTCGTGGCACCGGATCTTGGTCCCGTCGCCGACCCAGACGAAGCGACCGAAGGAGATCGACCCCCTCCTCGAGATCTGGATCTGGAGCTTTCGGCCGAAGAACACCGGGCCGCTCGTCTTCCACCGGTGTCCGCCCAACGTGAACACCCTCCGCCAGAGGTACCTCAAGAGAAGCCGGGCGTACTTCGGCGTCAGCATGCCGTTTCTTCCGAGGAATCCGAGGGTTCCGATCGGGCCCTTCCTGGCACGGTCCCGTTCCATCGATGCGGACTCTATTCCGGGGACCCCTGGGGGTGATGCGACCGCCCGACACCACCGCCCGGAGACGGGGTGGCTCGTTCCGGAGCAGGTTCTACACTTGGCCCGATGGCCGAGACGTCCGCGACGACAGCCCTGGATCCCCTGGCCGAATCCCTGCTGTCGGGTGACCGTCGCGCGCTCGCCAGGGCGATCACCTTGATCGAGTCGGATGATCCGGCGGGCGCCGAACTGGTCCGTCAGGTCTTCCCGAGGACCGGGAACGCCCGGATCGTCGGCTTCACGGGGCCGCCGGGAGTGGGGAAGAGCACCCTGGTCGGGGCGCTGACCAGGGAACTTCGGGAGGCAGGCCGCGAGGTCGGCGTGCTTTCGATCGACCCCTCCAGCCCCTTCACCAAGGGTGCCTTGCTGGGCGATCGCATTCGCCTCTCCGACCACTTCCTGGACAGCGGGGTGTTCATCCGATCGATGGCCTCCCGTGGTGCCCTCGGTGGTCTCTCGGAGGCGGCACTTCAGGCCGTCCTTGCGATGGACGCCTCGGGCAAGGACGACATCCTGGTCGAGACGGTCGGGGTCGGTCAGGGGGAGATCGACATCGTCGACCATGCCGACACGGTGGTTCTTGCGCTGATGCCGGGATCTGGTGATTCGATCCAGGCTCTCAAGGCCGGGGTCATGGAGATCCCCGACCTGATCGTGGTCAATAAGGCCGACCATCCGATGACCGACACGATGGTCCGGGAGGTCAGGGCCGCACTATCCCTCGGCCAGGTACCGGGGGAGTGGGAGGTTCCGATCCTGAGAACCGAGGCGGCGACCGGCGAGGGCGTGCCCGAGCTCCTCGAGAAGATCGACGAGCACTCCCGGTGGATCGCCGATCGCGGCGAGCTGGAACGGCGCCGGTCGAGCAACCTCCTCAACGTGGTGATGGGAATCGCCGCCTCCAGGCTCAGGCGCCGACTCGACTCGGCAGCGGACGCGCCGGAGGTCGAAGCGCTCCTCCGGCAGGTCGCCGAC
>JBJTBP010000019.1:0-13857 GCA_046091385.1 Solirubrobacterales bacterium
GTGTTTACCGTTGTTGGCCGTATAGACGTTGCCCGACGCGTCAACGACCAGATCCCAAGGGGCATGGTTACCCGACGCGGGGTAACCGAGGCTCACGGGCCATGGGGGTCCTGCCGGGACCCCCGCGGAGGTGAACTTCGAGACCGTGCGGTCCCCCCAGTTGGCGGTGTAGAGGTTCCCGTCCCGGTCGAAAGCCACGTCGTACGGGTTCGTGCCTAGCCCCGTGCTGGCAAACGTCGTGGCCACGCCACCCGGGGTGATCTTCGTCACTCCGTTGTCATTGATGTCGGCGGTGTAGAGGTTGCCGGCCCTGTCGGCAGTGATCCCTCTTGGTGTCAGGCCGGTGGTGACGGGCCAGGGAAAGCCGAACGGTGAACCGGTAGCGGTGATGATCCTGCCGACCGAGGTGTCGATCTGGTTGGTGGCAAAGACGCTGCCGGCGTCGGTGTAGGCAACTCCCGTTGGCGCGTCGCCGGCGTAAACCGGCCAGGGCGCGCCTGCTGCCCCGCCTCCGCCTGCGCCCAGCTTGCTGACGGTGTCGGCCTGCTGGTTGGCGGTGTAGACGTTGCCGGCCGAATCGAGGGTGATCCCGATCGGTGCCAAACCGGTGAGGCCGAACGAGGAGACGGTGGCGGCCCCGGCCGGCACAGGCGCAACAGCCGCCAGGCAGAGGGCGCCGAGGAGGGTGATCCTTCCCATCGCGGCCCAAGGTTAGTCGATCGGAGCCCCGGGAGCGCCGCTTGGAATCCCTACAGCTGGCCGGCGAAGAAGTCCATGATCTCGGCGTTGCGGCGGTGGTCGCGGAACCGAAAGGGCGAAGGGCGCGAAGAAGCTCGAGGAGGTAGACCTTCTGGCAAGCAGCAACCCCGGCTTCCGGTTGCCGCGCTCGGTTCAGCTGCGGGTCGCGGCTGACGCTTCGCCCGCGCTGATCCACCACTAGCGGGAGCGCGGCCTACACTTCCACCAGAACGGTAACCGGGCCATCTAGGACGAGGTCGATCGTCATCTCCTCCCCAAAGGCCCCCATCCGGGCCCCACACTCCTCGCAGAATTCCTCGTAGATCGGTTGGGCCTCCCCGGCCGGCGCCGCCCTGCCGAACCCCGGACGTGTGCCACGGGATGTGTCCCCGAGCAGGGTGAACTGGCTGACGCAGAGGATCTCCCGGCCGTCCCGGTCTTCGGCCAGGCGGCCGGAATCGTCGGGAAAGAGCCTCAGACCCGAGACCTTTGTTGCCAGACGTCTGGCCAGAGTTGCGTCGTCTCCTCGCTCGACGCCCAGTAGCACGAAGAGGCCGGATCCGATCGACGCAACCGGTTGGCCAGAGACCGAGACCGAGGCCCGCTCGACCCTCTGTACGACCGCCCTCACACCCGGTCGCTTCCGGCCCGTGCCTCGACCACTCGATCGAGGATCGCCCCGGCAACCTCCTCCTTCGGTCCCCTGGGAATTCGCTCGGCATCACCCTCGGTCACCAGGATGACCTCGTTTCGTTCCGAGTCGAACCCGATCTCCGGGTCGGAGACGTCGTTCAGGACGACCATGTCAACCCCCTTGCTCCTCAGCTTTTCCCGGGCCCGTGCCTCCCCTTCGCTTCCCCACTCGGCCGCGAATCCGACCACGAACTGATCGGTTCGTCGACTGGCGCTCACTTCGGCGAGCAGATCCTCGGTCGGCTCGAGTTCCAGCTCCCTGCCGTCCGAGCCCCGGGAGAGCTTGCCCTCGACAGTCTCCACCGGACGAAAGTCGGCCGGCGCCGCCGCCATCAGCAGCAGGTCGGTCGAATCGAAGTTTCTCTTGAGTGCTTCGCCCATCTCCGCGGTCGTCTCGACCTCTTCACGCTCGACACCAGGCGGAGGGTCGGTGGTCGGATTTGCCTCGATCAGGGTCACCTCGGCTCCTCGGGAGGCGGCTACCGACGCGAGCGCCCGGCCCATGCGTCCACTCGAGCGGTTCCCGATGAACCTGACGCCATCGATCGGCTCTCGGGTGCCCCCCGCGGTAACCAGGACCTTGACCCCCGAGAGGGAGTCCGATCGCCCGTTCATTCCAGCTCCGGAAAGAGCACCCTCGAGTCTGCTCAAGAGGACCTCCGGATCTGGCAGCCGGCCCTTTCCGTACTCCCCCGCTGATGCCAGCCGACCCGTCTCGGGCTCGATCACCGTGATCCCCCGCTCCTTCAGTGCATTGAGGTTGGAACGGGTCGCAGGATCGGCAAGCATTCGGTCGTTCATTGCCGGGGCGACCAATCGAGGGCCGGAGCAGGCGAGGAAGGAAGTCGTGAGCATCGAGTCTGCCTGCCCCGAGGCAAGTTTGGCGACGGTGTTGGCCGACGCGGGGGCGACCAGGAAGGCATCTGCCCGCTCGGCCAGCTCGAGGTGGCCGATCGGATCATGGCTGGCCGGAGGCTCCCCGGGGAACCTCCCGCGCATCGGGGCGTCTTCGAACTCGGAGGGGAGTACGGGCGCACCGGTGATCCCTTCGAAGGTTTCCGTCCCGACGAACCGTCGGGCAGAGGGCGTCATCACCACCCGAACCGAATGACCGGCTCCGGTGGCGAGCCGGACGAACTCCACGGCCTTGTAGGCGGCGATCCCGCCGCTTACCCCGAGCAGGACGCGAGCCACGGCCCCGCTCGGTTCAGTCCCGGTACTCGTACTTCAGCTTGTCGTCAGCCAGCTCCTCCAGGGCGATGCTGAGCGGGCCCATTCCGGAGCGCGTCGGCACCATCGGAGGGGCGTACTCACCGTAGCCACCCTCGTGGAGGTTGTGGTAGTAGCTGGTGATCTGTCGCGCACGGCGCGCGGAGACGACGACGGCTGCGTAGTGCGAGTCCGTCCTCTCGAGAAGTATGTCGACCCTTGGCTTGACCATTAACTGGATTGTGACAGCTTGCCCCGGACTATCGCCTCGAGCTGCTCTGCAGCAACATCCAGGTCCTCGTTTACGACCTGGTGGGTGAACTCGTCCCGGGCCGCCAGCTCCCCCGATGCGACTTCGAGCCTCGCCTCGATTTCCTCGGGGGCATCCGTCCCGCGAGACTCGAGTCGCTCGCGGAGGACCGCGAAGTCGGGAGGCGCGATGAACACCTGGACCGCTTCCGGCATCGAGCTGCGGATCTGACGTGCGCCCTGGAGTTCGATCTCGAGGATGACCCCTTTTGAGGATTCAGCCTTTTCTTCGACCTCGGAGCGAAGGGTTCCGTACAGGTGACCGCTGTAGCGGGCGTGTTCGAGGAACTCCCCCTTCTCGACCCTCTCGAGGAACCCCTCCTCGGTCAGGAAGAAATAGTCCTCTCCTTCAGTCTCTCCGGACCTCGGTGTCCTGGTCGTCACCGAGGTCGAAGTCGTCAAGCCGTCCACCCTCTCCTTGAGGCGGGCGATCAGAGTTCCCTTACCGACCCCGGAGGGCCCGGTGATCACGAAGACGGATCCTCCGGGAGGGGCCACCGTCTGTTGGGGGACTGAGGGCCCTACCTCTGGAGACGATCGACGAGCTCGCCGCGCTGGCGCTCGGAGAGCCCACCGATCGTCTTGGCCGGGGAGATCCTGCACTGGTTGAGGACTCGATTGGCCTTGACCCGTCCGTACTTGGGTACTGCGAGGAGCATGTCGAAGACCTTCGCGGTAAGAATGTAGTCGGGAGGCTTGGCGAGGAGCTCGGTGATCTTGACCCTGCCGGCCTTGAGGTCCCTCTTGAGCTGCGCCCGGGCCGACCGAATTCCGTTGGCCCTCTCGAGGGCGGCCATCCTCTGGTCGAGGGAGCGTTTCGGGGCGGAGGTGCGAGGGCCGGACTTCTTCTTGGGGACGGACGCCATGAAGGCGGCGAGTATAACCACGATTTGTTCCGACGGGTGGAGCCGCCCCGTCGGAGGGGTCAACTCACCTCGACCTCAGGTCAAGGTGTTCCCACGGATCTCCGCCAAGTCCCCCACCCCCTTCTCCCTGAGCACTTCCTCGAGACCCCTCATCACCTCCAGGCCGGCCAGCGGGTCCCGGAAGTTCTCGGTCCCGACGGCCACCACCGTTGCCCCGGCGCGGATGAAGTCGTATGCCGACTGCCCGTCGACCACCCCGCCCATCCCAACCACCGGGATCGATACCTCCGCAGCGACGGCTCGGACCTGCTGGAGGGCGATCGGCCTTATCGCCGGTCCGGACAGGCCGCCGGAGCCTGCGCCGAGCCACGGGCGGTCGCTCTCGGGGTCGATCGCGGTCGCCTTGAGAGTGTTTACCAGCGAGACCGCATCGGCCCCTCCTGCCTCTGCCGCCGAGGCGATCCACTCGGGGGAGGCGACGTTTGGGGTCAGCTTGACGATCAAGGGACGCTCGGTCAATGGCCTCAACTGCTCGAGCAGGCCGGCTGTCTCTTCCGGCCGTTCTCCCACGATCAGGCCCGAGTGGACATTCGGGCAGGAGACGTTCAGCTCGAAGGCATCGATTCCCCCGGCTGCTGAAAGCCGCTCGATGATCCGGGCGAAACCATCACGGTCGCTTGCCATTACCGAGACGATCAAGGGCACCGGCAGGTCCCGGAGCTGGGGCAACTGGTCCTCGAGAAATCCCTCGAGTCCGAGGTTGGGAAGACCGATCGAATTGATCATCCCGGCCGGTGTCTCCCAGGTCCTGAAGGGCGGGTTTCCGACCCGCGCCCCTTCGGTGATCGTCTTCGATACGTAAGCGGCGAACGGGAAGTTCCCTTCTCGGACCACCTCGTCCCCGAAGACCCGTCTGGCTGCGATCGCATCGAAGGTTCCCGAGCCGTTGAGAACCGGGGAGTCCAGCTCCAGGCCGCAGAACTCCGTTTCGAGTGACGGAGTGGAGCTCAAGGGTTCTCCCCGGCGCAGGCCGTCGTGATCGCATCGCCCCGGACGACCGGGCCGTCGATGCATAGCCGGAGGAACCCTCCATCCGGCTTCGGCACGGCACAACCGAAACAGGCCCCGTAGCCACAGGCCATCGGCGACTCGAGGGCGAGTTCCACCCCGACGCCGGCCTCGGCGCACATCTGCCTGACCGCCTCGAGCATCGCCGGGGGGCCGCATGAATAGACCGCGGTGTCCCCTACCGAGTCCCCGGAGAGGACCCGGGCAAGCAAGTCGGTTACCCGAGCCGGGGAATCATCGCCCCTTTCGTAGGCCACCCGAACCTCCTCGCAGCCGAACAGTCGATCGACTCCACCCGCCGCCGCCGGCTCCCTGAACCCCAGGAGCGTCCGTGACGCGATGCCCTTTCGGACCAGACTTCGCCTGAGCGGAGCAAGGGGTGCGATTCCGATCCCCCCACCGACTATCACGGCACCGAGAGCGCAATCGGTTACCTCGCCAGGATCGGAGAAGGGACTGCCCAGCGGGCCGGTCAGCCAGACCTCACTGCCCTCGGTCAATGCCGAGAGTGCACGAGTGCCCGGTCCGACCTCGTCGAGGAGGAACTCGAGAGAGAGGCCGTCACCCACTGCTTCAGCGGTGGCAAAGGAGATCGCCCTCGGCAGGTAGGGCCGTCCGGATGACCCTCCCCAGTCGGGCGCTTCCGCCACCATGTAGAACTGGCCGGGGAGGGGCTCGGGTCCCTCCGGATCCAGGACCTCGAGTACCCGGTAGGCACCATCCGGCCGGGAGGCAGTCACCGGTGCCAGACGCCTCCCGAGAGGGGGCAACGGCCGCTCAGGCGGCATGTAATTCCTGAAGGGAGCGGACCTCGCCGGAGCCCTCCCGTTCGGCCGAGATCGCCCGCACTGCCGCCGACGCTCCGGTCATCGTCGTCACACAGGGAATCCCGCGCCTGATCGAGGCGGAGCGAATCTCGTAGCCGTCCGTCCGTGCCCCCGAACCGGTCGGAGTGTTGATCACCAGCGCGCAACGCTCCTCCTCGATCAGGTCAACAACGTTGGGGGAACCGGCGCCCAACTTCTCGATGGTCTCGACCGGGATCCCCATTCCCGAGATCGCCTTGGCCGTACCCTCGGTCGCGACGACGTCGAAGCCGAGGTCATGGAAACGGGCGGCAAGCTGGGTCGCGGCCGGCTTGTCGGTGTCGGTCACCGAGATGAAGACCGTTCCTTCACTCGGAAGTCCTGCACCCGCAGCCTTTTGGGCCTTGCCGAAAGCAGTGGGAAAGTCCGAACCGATCCCGATCACCTCACCCGTGCTCTTCATCTCGGGACCGAGCAGGGAGTCAGCCCCGCTGAATCGGGAGAAGGGCAAGACCGCCTCCTTCACAGAGACATGGCCGCCATTGGGGGCCGGGAGGTCGAGTTCATCGACCCGGCCACCGAGCATCAACCGGGTCGCGAGCTTCGCCAGGGGTACCCCGGTCGCCTTCGACACGAAGGGCACGGTCCGGGAAGCCCGCGGGTTCGCCTCGATAACGAAGAGCTCGCCGTCGGCGATCGCGTACTGGATGTTGATCAGACCGACCACTCCGAGCTCCTCGGCGATCGCGGCCGTCGCCGCTTCGATCTCGCCAAGCATCCCCTCACCGATGCTCATCGGGGGCAGCACGCAGGCCGAGTCCCCTGAGTGGACTCCTGCCTCCTCGACGTGCTGCATGACCCCGCCGAGTCGGGTCGCCGAACCGTCTGAGAGTGCGTCGACATCGACTTCGATCGCGTTCTCGAGGAACCGGTCGATCAAGAGGGGGTGTTCGGGGGATGCCTTGACATTCAGCTCCAGGTACCGGACGAGGTCCTCGCGGGAATAACAGATCTCCATCGCACGGCCACCCAGTACGAACGAGGGTCTGACCAAAAGGGGGAAGCCGACCTCCGCTGCCACTTCGATCGCCTCGTCGGCCGACATCGCGCTGCCGTAAGCCGGGTGGCGGATCCCGAGCTTCGCAGTCAACTCACCGAACTTGCCCCGGTCTTCGGCCCTCTCGATCGCCTCGTAGGGGGTCCCCAGTATCGGAACGCCATGCTCGAGCAGCCCCTCGGCGAGCTTCAGGGGCGTCTGCCCCCCGAACTGGACGATGACCCCTCTGGGCGATTCGCGCTCGCAGACCGAGAGTACGTGTTCGAGGCTGAGGGGCTCGAAATAGAGCCGATTCGAAGTGTCGTAGTCGGTCGAGACGGTCTCGGGATTGCAGTTGACCATGACCGCGTCCAGGCCGGCCTCCCGGACCGTCATCGCCGCGTGGACACAGCAGTAGTCGAACTCGATTCCCTGACCGATCCGGTTGGGCCCGGCGCCGAGGATCACGACCGATTCCCGCTCCCCTCGATCGATCTCGTCGGCCGGGATCGAACCACCGGGCTCACGCGAGGAATAGAAGTAAGGCGTCTTCGCTTCAAACTCCGCAGCACACGTGTCGACCGAGGCGTAGATCCGCTCGGCATCCCCCGCCCCGTCCCCCTCGAGTGCCAGTTCCCTCAGCTCGTTCAGGAACCAGGGGTTTATCTCCGTCCGTGCGGCCATCTCGTCGACCGTGATGCCCCTGGCGAACCCCGCCATCACCAGGTCGATCCGATCGGCCGTCGGGGTCTCGACCTGCTCGAGCAGGACGGAGTCCTCTTCCGGTACCTCGACATCCCGGTCGAGCTCTCGCGAGGCAAGACCCTTGGCAAACGACTGGCGGAAGGTCCGTCCTATGGCCATGATCTCGCCGACGCTCTGCATGTAGGTCGAGAGGGTCTGGTCGGCTCCCGGGAACTTCTCGAAGGCAAACCGGGGGATCTTCGTGACCACGTAATCGATCGTCGGCTCGAAGGAGGCAGGGGTGGCCCTCGTAATGTCGTTCGGGATCTCTTCGAGGGCGTAGCCGACTGCCAGCTTGGCCGCCATCTTCGCGATCGGGAAGCCGGTCGCCTTCGAGGCGAGCGCCGAGGACCTCGAGACTCGGGGATTCATCTCGATCACCGCGATCTCGCCGCTCTCGGGGTCGACCGCGAACTGGACGTTTGATCCTCCGGTCTCGACCCCGACCGCCCGGATCACCCGAAGGGCGACGTCCCGGAGCTCCTGGTAGATCTCGTCGGTCAAAGACTGGGATGGTGCGATCGTTATCGAGTCGCCGGTGTGGACCCCCATAGGGTCGAGATTCTCGATCGAGCAGATCACCACCACGTTGTCGTTTCGGTCGCGCATCAGCTCGAGCTCGAACTCGCCCCAGCCGATCACCGACTCCTCTACCAGGACCTGGCCGATCGGACTTGCGGCGACTCCCTTGGCGACGACCTCTTCCAGCTCTTCCCGGGTGCGAGCGATCCCACCTCCCTGCCCTCCCATTGTGAATCCCGGCCTGACTATCGCCGGCAGGGATGCCTCACCTGCATCCAGGGCCTCCAGGGCCGCAGCGGGGCTCTCCACCGTTATCGACCAGGGGATCCGGATGTCGGCCTCGGCCATCGTCTGGCGGAAGAGCTCCCGATCCTCGGCCCGCATGATCGCCTCCCGGTTCGCCCCGATCAGCTCGACCCCGAACTCCTCGAGGGTCCCGTCATCTGTCAGGTCCATCGCGAGGTTGAGCGCAGTCTGCCCTCCGAGCGTCGGGAGCATCGCGTCGGGCCTCTCCTTTTCGATGATCGCCCGGACCGAGGCCGGCACCAGTGGCTCGACGTAGGTCCGGGTGGCGAACTCGGGATCGGTCATGATCGTCGCCGGGTTCGAGTTGACCAGGATCACCTCGTAGCCCTCTTCCAGGAGGACTTTGCAGGCCTGGGCACCGGAGTAATCGAACTCCGCTGCCTGCCCGATCACGATCGGCCCTGATCCGACCAGGAGGATCTTCTTCAGGTCGTCGCGTCTCGGCATCAGGCGGCGAGCTCCAGGAAGCGGTCGAAGAGGTGCCTGGCATCGTGCGGTCCCGGCCCGGCCTCGGGGTGGTGCTGGACGGTCATCGCGCGTGCCTCCGGGAGGCGCAGCCCCTCGATCGTCCGGTCATAGAGATTGACATGGGAAAGGACGGCCGGCCCGTAATCGGTCTCCCAGGAGACCGGCAGGTCCTCGTCGATCGTCTGGCTCCCGTCCGGGGCGCAGACGGCGAATCCATGGTTCTGAGAGGTGATCTCGATCACCCCGGTCTCGAGATCCTTGACCGGATGGTTCGACCCACGGTGCCCGTACCTGAGCTTGAAGGTTTCGAGTCCGACGGCCCGGCATAGCAACTGGTGACCGAGGCAGATGCCGACCACCGGAAAGTTCCCAACCAGGTCCCGGACGGTCCCGACCACATGTTCCACGGCTGCCGGATCACCGGGACCGTTGGCCAAGAAGACGAGGTCGGGATTGCGCTCGACCACCTCGGACGGCGAACTTCCCGGAGGGAGAAGCGTCACCCGGCATCCACGATCGGACAGCTGCGAGACGATGCTCGACTTGATGCCCGTGTCGAGGGCAACAACGTGGGCTCCGTCGCCCTCGATCTCGATCGCTTCCGCCGGACCGACCGAGCTGGCCAGGTCCCTGCCCTCCATTCCGAGCGAAGACCGAACCACCTCGAGCGCCTTCTCTCGCTCGACCTCTGACGGGAAGATCCCACCCCTCATCGCCCCGAACTCCCTGACATGCCTGACCAGGACCCTCGTGTTGACCCCGGTCAGGGCAGGGACCCCGTTCTCCTCGAGCCACTCGAGCCAGCCCATCTCGGCGTCGGCCGCGTCGGCCCGGTCGACGGCCTCACGCATTACCACCGCCACCGCATGCGCACTGCTCGACTCCATGGCCTCGGCCGAGACGCCGTAGTTGCCGACCATCGGGTAGGTGAAGGTGATGATCTGCCCGGCGTACGAAGGGTCGGTCACGGCCTCCTGGTACCCGGTCATCGCGGTATTGAAGACGACCTCACCGAGCGTCTCCCCGTCGCCGAGGAGCGTCCCTTCAAAGAAATTCCCGTCTTCGAGGATCAGGAAGCCTGGCTTCCCTCCACCCGAACTCACGCGATCTCCAGGCTGAAGCTCCGAAGGCGCCAGGCGATCTGTCCGTTGGCGACTGTGGTCAGGACCCGGCCGGTCAGCTCCTCACCCGCACACCAGGAGTTGGAGGAGCGGCTCTCGAAGCCTTCCTCCCCGACTCGCCAGGTCGCAGAGAGGTCGGCCAGGCAAAAGTTCGCGGTCGCCCCGGCGGCAATTGCGAAGGGTTCGATCCCGAAGGCGGCCCCGCCCGCCCCCAGCTTCCCGACCAGGAGCTCCAGGGAAACGGTGCCCGGGATGACCAGGTGGGTGTAGAGCGAGGCGAAGGCCGTCTCCAGGCCGGTCACGCCCATCGCCGCCTCCTCGAACGGAACCTCCTTCTCCTGGAGTGCGTGGGGAGCGTGATCGGTCGCGATGCAGTCGATCGTCCCGTCGATCAGTCCCTCGATCAGGGCCTGGCGGTCGGACTCGGTTCGAAGCGGTGGATTCATCTTGTGTCGCGAGGGGTCGAGGTCGACCACTGCCTCGTCGGTCAGACAGAGGTGGTGAGGGGTCACCTCGGCATGCACGTCGACCCCATCGGCCTTAGCCCGTCTGATCACCTCGACCGATTCCGCGGCGGAGAGGTGCTGGACCTGGATCGCCCCGCCCTCGTAGCCGGCCAGGGCGGTATCGCGGGCGATCATCGTGGACTCAGAGACGGAGGGAATTCCCCGCAGGCCGAGACGGGTCGAGACGGCGCCTTCGTTCATCACGCCCGCCCCGGAGAGAGCCGGGTCCTCCTCATGAAGGGCGATCGTGCCGCCACACATCCGCTGGTACCGGAGTCCCTTTGCCAGCACCGAAGCGTCAGCGACCGGAAGCCCGTCGTCCGTGAATCCGACTGCGCCGGCCTGTCTCAACTCGGACATATCGACGAGTTCACGACCCTCCATCCCCCGGGTCAAGGTCGCGAGGAAGCCGACCGGGACGACCGCTTCGAGCCCCGCCGAGTGACGGAGCGCCTCGATGTCGGCGGGGTCGGAGACCGGAGGAACGGTGTTTGCCATCGCCAGCACCCCGCCGTATCCGCCAGCGGCTGCAGCCCTGGACCCGCTCTCGATGTCTTCCTTGTACTCCTGGCCGGGCGTTCGCAGGTGGACATGTGGGTCGAAGAAGGCCGGGAAGAGGTGGAGGCCATCCGCCTCGATCACCTCCGCCGTCTCCCCCGGCACGAGCGACCCGGCCTCCCCGATCGTCTCGATGATCCCTCCCCGGACCTCGATGTCGTGCGCCCCATCCGTGCCGGTGGCGGGGTCGAGGACGTGGACGGTACGAATCAGCAGGTCGGCCGGCTCCCCGACCCTCTGGACGAGGGCCTCCGGGACCGATTCGCCGACCTCTTCGGGCTGGGCCCTCATGCCGGCTCTCCGATCGTCGGAACGGGCTCGGGACCGGTCCTCACCGTGTCGCCCCCGACCAGCAGCTCGTAGAAAATCGCCATCCGAACCACCAGTCCGGCCGCGACCTGGTCGGCGATCAGCGACTGCTCGCAGTCGATCACCGAGGGGGATATCTCTACCCCACGGTTGACCGGTCCGGGGTGCATGACCAACTGCCTTGGACCGAGCCTCTGGTCGTTCAGCTGGAACAGTCGTGCGTACTCCCTGAGCGATGGCACGAAGTTCCCTTCCATTCGCTCGTTCTGCATCCGGAGCAGGTAGATGACGTCTGCCTCCACCATCGCATCGAGCGAGTACTCGACCCGGCATCCGAGCTCCTCCACGTCGAGGGGGATCAGGGTCGGCGGCCCTGCCACGGTCACCTCCGCCCCCATCAGTCCGAATGCCTGGATGTTCGACCGGGCGACCCGGCTGTGAAGCACGTCGCCGACGATCCAGATCTTCAGGCCCTCGAGCGAGCCGACCCGCGACCGTAGCGTGTAGACGTCGAGCAGGGCCTGGCTCGGGTGCTGGCTCATGCCATCTCCCGCGTTGATCACCGAGGCATCGACCCAGCGGGAGAGGAGCCGGGCAGCCCCTGCGCTCGGGTGTCGAAGGACGATCGCGGCCGGCCCGTAGGCCGAGAGGGTCTCGACCGTGTCCTTGAGTGATTCCCCCTTGTCGACGGCTGAGCCGCTCGCCTTGACCGACACGACGTCTGCCGAGAGCCTCTTTGCGGCCAGCTCAAAGGAGGAGCTCGTCCGGGTGCTCGATTCGTAAAAGAGGGTTACGACCGTCTTGCCCCTTAGCGCCGGCACCTTTTTGATCTCGCGCTCCGAAACCTCGACGAACGAATCGGCCCGCTCGAGGATCGCCTCGACCTCGTCCCGGGAGAGATCGGAAATCGAGATCAGGTCCTTCACTCGACCGCCTCCACCGGGGTGCCGAGGCTCACGCCCTCCTGGCCGTCGGTCTCCTCGAGCAGGACCGAGACCCTCTCGGATCGGGAGGTCGGCAGGTTCTTGCCCACGTAGTCCGGCCGGATCGGGAGCTCACGGTGGCCCCGGTCGCAGAGCACGGCTAGCTGGATCCGGTCGGGCCTGCCGTAGTCGAAGAGCGCATCGATCGCCGCCCGCACGGTCCTTCCCGTGAACAGGACGTCGTCCACCAGGACAACCGTCTTCCCTTCGAGTGGGAAGTCGAGCCGGGTGGAGTGGACGATCGGCTGCCGACCGGGCTCGCGAACCGAAAGGTCATCCCGGTAGAAGGAGATGTCGATCTCCCCGAGCGGGGGCTCGGATCCGGCGAGCTCGGCCAGAATGGTCTGCAGCCTGCTGGCCAGCACGGCGCCCCGAGTGTGGATTCCGACCAGGACGACGTCCTCCAGCCCTGGATTGGCTTCGAACACCTCGTGAGCCACCCGCCTGAGGGTGCGCGCAAGGTCCTCTGCCCTCAAGACTTCTGCTTCCTTCACTTACGCCCTTCCCGGCCTCTCTGGACCTGGTTAAAGAACTTGGGATCAGCCTAGCACCGACCCGGGCGTCACTCCTCAGGCTCGCCCGTGCGAATCGCTCCCTCCCGGACCAGCTCGGGTGGTCCCTTCTCGGGGAAGGGGATTCGGACGAGGTCGTAGTCCCTGGGGGCGTTGGTGTCGGGGAAGGTCTCCCTCGCCTCCTCGACCACTGCGCCGACGTGGTAGCGGGCCGAGATGTGGACGAGGGAAAGCATCTTCACCCCGGCCTCTGCAGCGACCCCGGCAGCCTGGGCTGCGGTCGAATGGGCCGTCTCGGCGGCCCGTTCGGAGTCCTCGCACAGGAAGGACGAGTCGTGGATCAGGAGGTCGGCATCGGCCGCAGCCTCGACAGTCCTCGATGAAGGGCCTGTATCCCCGGTGACGACTACCGCACGTCCGGGGCGATCGTCGCCCATCACCTGCTCGGGGGTGACCTCCCCCTTTTCTCCCGTTACCGGTTGACCGTCCTGGAGCGCCCCTAGTGAAGGACCGTCGCTTACCCCCAGCCGGGCCGCCTCATCCGGATCGATCCTCCCCGGCCTGTCGTCCTCGAGGATCGCGTAGCCAAGGGAGGCCGTCCTGTGTGCCGTCTCGAAGGCCTCGACCTCGAAACCCGGATAGCCGACCACATCGCGGTCCCCAATCTCTTCGACTTCGACGTGGAAGCCGAGCCGGCCCGTGAAGGGCCTCAGGTCTTCCATGAACTGGACCGTCCCGACCGGGCCGAGGATCCGCATCGGCTCCTCCCGGTCGTTCAGGTCATAGGTCTTGAGTAGGCCCGGGATTCCCATGCAGTGGTCGAGGTGGAAGTGGGTCAGGTAGATCTCATCCACCCGAACGAGCCCCGTCGAGAGCCGCATCTGGCGCTGGGTGCCCTCGCCGCAGTCGATCATGATCCGGAATCCCTCCCTGGAAACCAGCACGGAGGGCAACCCCCGCAGCCTGGTCGGCGCCGGGCCCCCGGTCCCGAGATATGCCACGGAGAGCTCCATCGAGCAAGCGTAGAAGGCCCGGGCCGTGATCTGTGGATCGCGGCAGCCTTGGGGAGGCTCCGTCCCAACCGCCCCATCCCGACCCCACTA
>JBJTBP010000020.1:0-8703 GCA_046091385.1 Solirubrobacterales bacterium
CACCAGCCCGGACCGGTCGAGCAGGGCGACTGGCATTCCCAGCCCGTCGGATGCCGCCCGGGCGAGGCCCGGCAGTCCGCGGCCCTCCGAAATCGCCGCCGCCAGGGCGGCCGCACCCGAGAGGCCGGTCCCGGACCCGCCGCTCATCCCGAGGACCAGGGGACGATTCCGGAGATGTCGTTGGAGAAGAAGACGTAGGCCATTCCGCCGACTACCCCGACCGTGACCAGGGTCGCGAAGAGGAGGATCGTGAGGAAGCCGGCCGCGACCTTCTCGGTCGGCCTGCCGAACGACCTCAGCGTCGGCACCACCACCAGCCAGATGAAGGCGACCAGGCTGACCACCAGGGCGGCAATGAAGAACCAGACGTTGGCCGGGATGTCCGAGATCGCCTCAGGCATCGCTCAAGTTTTACGCAATCGGGTAGTCACCAACGCGATCGCCCCGAAGAAAGCGAACCAGAAGGCGGCCACCGCCCAGCCGGAGGTGACGTCGCTCAGGTAGTGGACCCCCAGGTAGACCCGGCTGAGCCCGACCACCGCGGTCACCGAGAGCCCGGCAACGACGATCGCCGTGCGGCGGGCGATGTCGGGCTTGATCCGGAAGGCGATGGTCAGGGCGAGCCAGGAATAGAAGACCGACATCGCCGCGTGGCCGCTCGGGACGGCTTCATTACCCGAACCGTCCGGCCGGGGACGGGAAACCAGGTCCTTGAGGAAATCGACCGTGACGGTGGTTGCGGCGATCGCCAGGACGAGCACGACTGCCTCGGCTACCCGCCGCTTGACCAGCAGGACGACGGTTGCGATCCCGGCCAGGGTGAAGACGACCGGTTTCGAGCCGAAGGCCGTTATCACCCGGCCCCCCGAGTCGAGCCAGCCGGCCAGGAGGAAGTCGCCCACCGAGATCGCCGTGTCGTCGCCCGGGGTCGGCCCGCCGTTGCCGAGGAAGATCTCGGTGAAGGCGACCACCACGAAGGAGGCGACGGCCATCACCGCAACCAGGGTGGTGAACTCCAGGCCGAAGCTGCCACCGGGAGTCAGGCGGTCGAGGACGAATTCGTACTGGGGCCGGAAGCGCCGGCCCAGCGAGACGAGAGGCCGGGTCGCCCCGTGGGCCTCCATCCACTCGACCGTCCGGACCCTGTTCTCCGGCACCTTGAGGAAGACCCAGGCCCGGTAGCCGAGGAAGACGACGACGATGATCGTGCCGACGATCACCGCGAACAGTCCGACGTACTCGGCCGCGGCATCGATGCTCTGGGCGAAGAAGTAGCCGACCAGGATGTGGATCGTCACCTGGAGGCCGGCCCCGAGGATGCTGTACGGAGCGAACGCCGGGTAGGCCATCCCCGAAGTGCCGGCAACGAACGGCGCGATCGCCCGGACCACCCCGACGAACCTGCCGATCAGGACGGTCCGGCCGCCGTTCTTCTCGAAGTAGTCCTCGACCTTCTCGAACCTCGCGTGGGTGATCCCGACCCGCGGTCCGTGGCGGAGGACGAAGTCCCGACCCAGCCTGCGACCGAGGAAGAAGCTGAAGGTGTCGCCGAGGAAGGCCGAGATCCAGGCGATCGCGATCAGCAGGTAGAGGTTGATCTGACCGAGGCCGGCAACTGCACCGCCGATCAGCAGGGTCGTCTCCCCCGGGACCAGCAGGCCGACGAAGGCGCCGGTCTCGAGGAAAGCGAGGACGGCGACGATCAGGTAGGTCCAGGGACCGAGGAACTCGGCGAAGCGGTCGAGCAGGTCCTGCAGGTCGAGCTCGGGGAAGAACTGCTTCCAGAGGAGCCAGGCGGCCAGCGCCAGCAGGAGGATGATCGCGATCCGCGCCGGCTTGCCCCTGAGCCAGGCCGGCACCTTCCGCCCCTTGGTGGCGCTCATCCCGGCTCGGCCACCCCTCCCTCACAGAGGATCGCCTCGGGACCGAGATCCCGGGCCGCTCGCTCGGCCTCCTCCCGATCGGGAAAGAGCCCGACGACGGTCGGTCCACTGCCGCTCATCCCGACGTGTCCGGCCCCGGCATCGGCCAGCCGGTCCTTTGCCTCGGCGATCCTCGGCATCAGCGAGATCGCCGCCGGCTCGAGGTCGTTGACCAGCAGTCCCGGGTACTCGAGTGGGGAGACCCCGCTGCTTGCGACCGCCCAGAGGCGCTCCGAGATGCCGGGGAGCTCGCCGGGTTTTCGGGATAGCTCCATCCGGTCGGCCCGCTCGAACACTTCGGGCGTGGCCAGGCCGGGCTCGGTCGCCAACAGGACGACCCAGTGCTCGGCCGGGCGGGGCAGCGAGGTGATCTTCTGGCCGATCCCCTCGACCAGGCAGGCCATCGGATCTATCTGGGAGGGGACGTCCGCCCCGATCAGGGCCGCGATCCCGCCGATGTCGCCGACCTCCCCGGCCGCCTGCCTGAGCACCGCCGCCGCGTCGGCGCTGCCACCGCCCAGGCCGGCAGCGACCGGAATCCGCTTCTCGATCTCGATCCGCATCGGTGGGGCCTCCCATCCTTCCGACCGAAGGACCCGGAGCGCCCTGGTGGCCAGGTTCTCTCCCTCCACCCCCGGGCAGATCACCTCATCGCGCTCGGCCTCCGAGAAGGTGAGCGAGTCGGAGAGGGTGACCGGCTCGAACAGCGAGGCAATCAGGTGGTACCCATCCTCCAGGCGGGGGCCGAGGTCCAGGCAGAGGTTGATCTTGGCCGGTGCCTCGACGGTGGTCATCGCCCCCACATCATCCCGGGAGCGGGCCGATCCGGTCGGCAAGCCGGGCGAACTCGTCCGGCCCGAGCCGCTCGGCCCGGACCGATTCGTCGAGTCCCTCGGCGACGAGCGCCTCCCTGACCAACTCGAGCGAGCCGGGTCGGGCCGTCTCGACCGAACGGGCCAGGGCCTTCCGGCGGTGGGCGAACCCGGCCCGGACCAGGGCTATGTAGTCGGGATCCGGTGCCGGCCCGGTCCGCTCGATCGAGATCACGGCCGAGTCGACCCGGGGCCTCGGATCGAACACCTCCCTGCCGACCTTCCGGACCACCTTGACGGTGGCCGAACGCTGGAGGATCGCCGAAGGGATGCCGTACTGGCGACTCCCCGGGCCGGCCGCCAGCCGGTCGGCGATCTCCCGCTGGACCATCACCGTCCACCGCTTCAGGGTGGGCAACTCGACCAGGGTCTCGAGAATCACCGGCACGGCGACCGAGTAGGGCAGGTTGGCGACCATCGCGGTCGGCGGCGGCTCGAGCGCCGCCAGGGCGACATCGAGCGCATCGCCGAAGACCAGCTTCACCCCCGGCAGGGCGGCGATCCCGTCCAGCTCCGGCTCGAGCGATCGGTCGAGCTCGATCGCGTGGACCGTTCCGGCAACCGTCGCCAGGCGTTCGGTCAGCGGGCCCTCCCCCGGGCCCACTTCGAGCACGCATTCGCCCTGCTCAACCCCGGCGTCCCGGACGATCGCATCGAGCAGGTTCGGGTCCCGCAGGAAGTTCTGGCCGAGCCTCACCACCCGAACAGGCGGGCCGCGTTGGCCGTGACGGTCCGGTCGAGGTCCTCTGGCGAGACCCCTCGCACTTCGGCGACGCAGTCGGCCGTCTCGACCACGAAAGCCGATTCGTTCCGCTCGCGCCTTCTGGATTGGGGGGTCAGGTAGGGCGCGTCGGTCTCGACCAGGAGGAGTTCGTCCGGAACGGCGGCCGCCGCCTCGCGGAGCGCTCCGTTTGCCGGGTAGGTGACGTTGCCCGCAAACGAGCAGTACCAGCCGTTGGCAGCGGCCTGCTCGACCCTGTTCGGGGCCGAGAAGCAGTGGAGGACGACCTCCAGCTCCCCACCATCTCGTTCCAGGGTCTCGAAGGCTTCGGAGACGGCCTCCTCGGAGCCCTCCCGGTCCCGGAGGTGGACCACCAGCGGCAGGCCCGCGGCGAGCGCCACCTCGATCTGGGCCGAGAAGGCCCGGCGCTGGGCATCGGGGGAGGCCGTGTCCCGGTAGAAGTCGAGTCCGGTCTCCCCGATCGCCACCACCCGGTCATCCCCGGCCAGTTCGTCCAATGCCTCTGCGTCCGCCTCCTCGAAGCCCTCGGCCTCGTTCGGATGGCGCCCGACCGCTGCAAATACCTCTGGGAACCGTTCGGCCAGCCCGACCTGTCGCAGGTTGCCGGCTCCGCCGCGCCCGCCCGTGAGGATCCAGGCCACCCCCCCCTCCCGGCCCCGCTCGACCAGCTCGGCCGGCTCCCCCTCGCAGCGATCGAGGTGGGTGTGGGAGTCGATCACCCTCCGGCGCCGTCCCCGGATTCGACCTTGGGGTAGAGCGGCTCGATCTGTTCGACCCGGTAGCCGCCAGGCCTCGAGCCGAACGGGGCCAGCTCGGGCTCCCTCCCACCGAGCGCCGCCAGCAATGTGGCCGTGCTCTCGGGCAGGAACGGGACCAGGTGGGCGGTCACCGTTCCCAGGCCCTCGACCAGCCCGTAGAGGACGGAGTCGAGCCGCGCCGCATCCTCCGGCTCTTCCGACTTGGCCAGCTCCCAGGGCTTGGTTTCCTCGACGTAGCGGTTGAGGCGCCTGACCAGGACCCAGCACCGCTCCAGCGCATCGCCCAGGGCCGCCTGGTCGAGATCGGCGACGATCCCTTCCGTGAAGCCCTCGAAGTCGGCCGCCAGCTCCGGTTCGGCCTCCGCCTCGGGTACCACCGAGTCGCGGTACCGACCGACCATCGAGAGGGTCCGGGAGGCCAGGTTGCCGAAGTCGTTGGCGAGCTCGCCGTCATAGCGGGCCTCGAACCCGGGGGCCGAGATGTTCCCGTCCTGACCGAAGCTCACCTCCCGGAAGCAGTAAAAGCGGAGGGCGTCGGCCCCGTAGCGGTCGATCACCTCGAACGGGTCGAGCACGTTGCCGAGCGATTTCGACATCTTCTTCTCGTCCATCAGCAGGTAGCCGTGGACGAACATCCGCTCGGGCGGCTCGATTCCGGCCGCCATCAGGAAGGCCGGCCAGAAAACCGCGTGGAACTTGAGGATGTCCTTGGCCAGGATGTGCCAGGAGGCCGGCCAGAAGACCGGGGTCAGGTCCTCGCCTTCGCGGGCGTAGCCGAGCGCCGTGTAGTAATTGAACAGCGCGTCGAACCAGACGTAAATCACCTGCTCCGGGTCCCACGGGACGGGAATCCCCCAGGAGATCGTCGAGCGGGAGATCGATACGTCCTGGAGGCCCTCCCGGATGAACGAGAGCGCCTCGTTGCTCCTGAACCCCGGCTCGACGAAGCCCGGGTTCTCGGCGTAGAGCTTCTCCAGGTCCTCCTGGAAGGCCGAGAGGCGGAAGAACCAGTTCTCCTGCTCCTCCCTGGTCAGCGGGATCTCGTGGATCGGGCAGGTCTCGTCGGGGCCGACTTCGGAGGAACCCTTGAAGTCGGCACAGCGCGGGCAGAACCAGCCCTCGTAGGTCCCCTTGTAGACGTGGCCGTTCTCGTAGATCCGGGTCGCCAGCTCCTGGACCCGCTCGACGTGGCCCCCGTCGGTCGTCCGGATGAAGAAATCGTTGGTCGCATCCACCTCGCGGACCATCTCCCGGAACTCCTCCGAGGTCCGGTCGACCAGCTCCTGGGGCGTGATCCCCTCCCGCTCGGCCGCCTCGGCGATCGGCTCCCCATGCTCATCGGTCCCGGTCAGGAAGACGACGTCCTCGCCCCGCTGTCGCATGTGGCGGGCCAGCACGTCTGCGGCCATCGTCGTGTAGGCATGCCCCAGGTGAGGGCTGCCGTTGCCGTAGAAGATCGGTGTCGTTACGTAGAAGCTCATCCTGGGGCTCGACCTCGTCCCGGTTAAGGGTAAGGCCGGACCGGGATCAGCGCCGGGGCTGGCGCCCGGTCAGGGCCGTGTAGAGGTCGTTGGCCCGGGTGCCGGTAAGGCTGGCGACCACGGTCGCCGCTGCCCGGGGCCTCGCGCCGGCCTGGACCAGGCGCCGGAGCGCCTCGACCGCGAATCCGATCTCGTGGCCGGACCCGGTACTCCCTGCCGGTCCGATCACCAGGACGATCTCCCCCCTCGTCTCGCCCCGGAACCTCAAGGCCAGCTCGCCGAGGGTGCCGCGGACGACCTCCTCGTGGACCTTGGTCATCTCCCGGCAGACGGCCGCCTCCCGATCGGGTGCAAGGGCAGCGAGTGCGGTCAGCGAGTCGGCGATCCGGCGGGGGGACTCGAAGGCGATCACCGTCTCCCCGGAGTTCAGGACCCGCTCCATCTCCCCCGAGCGCTTGGGCAGGAAGCCCTCGAAGCGCCACCGGTCAGTCGGCAGGCCCGAGGCGACCAAAGCGACCGGGACGACCGAGGGCCCGGGAAGCACGACCAGCTCCAGACCACGCTCGATCACCTCGTGGATCAGCCTGTAGCCGGGGTCTGAGATCCCGGGCATCCCGGCATCCGAGACCAGCGCGACCCGCTCGCCCCGCTCGATCCGCTTGACCAGCTCGAGCGCCCTCGACGCCTCGTTCCCCTCGTGGTAGGAGACCAGTCGCGGGCGTGGCTTTATCTCCAGGCGCTCCAGCAGCTTGCCGGTCCTCCGGGTGTCCTCGCAGGCGATGTAGTCAGCGATCACCAGGCTGTCGCGGACCCGCTTGGTCACGTCGTCCATGTTCCCGATCGGGGTCGGGCAGACGGTCAGACGGCCGGCCATCAGCCAGCCCTCCCGGCCTCGGAGCGGGCCAGGGTCGCGGCCCCGATCATCCCAGCCTGAGGACCGAGCTGGGCGGCGACCACCGGCGTCTTCGACATTGGGTCGAGCGCTCGGGCGGCCAGCTCTTCCCGGGCCGGGTCGAGCAGCAGGTCCCCGAGGGCGCCCCCGCCCCCGCCGATCACGATCAGTTCGGGCTCGAATGCATTGGCGAGGGAGGTCAGTGCGACCCCCAGCATCGTCCCGGCCCGCTCGAGCACGCCGAGTGCGACCGGGTCACCGTCGGCAGCCGCCTCGCCGACCTGGACCGCCGTGATCTCGGTGCCACCCGCCGCGATCCGTCCGAGGGCCGAGTCCGGCTCCGCTGCGGCTGCCTCCCTGCCCTCCCGGCCGATCGCCGTTCCGGAGGCGAAGGTCTCGACACAGCCCCTGCCGGGACAGTTCCCCTGGCAGGGGGGTCCGTGGGGGGCGACCACGACGTGGCCGAGCTCGGCACCGGACCCGGTCGCCCCGCGGTAGAGCCCCCCGTCGATCCAGACTCCCCCACCGATCCCGGTACCGATCGTCAGCATCAGTGCGTAGTCGACATCCCTTGCCGCCCCGTAGGTCGCCTCGGCCAGCATCGCCAGATTGGCGTCGTTGTCGAGGGCGATCCCGAGGCCGGTCCGCTCGGAGAGGAGGTCTCGGACCGGCACGTCCTCGAGGTCCAGGTTGACCGTCCCGATCGCATGTCCGGTCTCGAACTCGACCCGGGCAGGAATCCCCACCCCGGCCAGGGTAAGACCGGGCCGCTCGGCCCTGGCGCGGTCTATCCCGTCCGCCAGGAGGTCAATTACCTCTTCCTGCGAATAACCGGAGGATGGGACCTCGTCGCTCCACGCAAGGCGACCTTCGCCGTCGACCACCCCGGTCGCGAGCTTGGTCCCGCCGAGGTCGAGGCCGATCGCCTCTTCACTCTCCATAGCATTCCACCGGGGCATTCTTCACCTTTATGGCGCGAAGCGACGGAAAAGGACGGGACGGCAGGCCCGAATACACGGTCTACAGGAGCCGGCGACGGATCCTGCCGCGGTTCGGCCGGGGGCCGAGCCTCGGTACCCCGGGTCCTCCCCTGAAGGACCGACTCCCCGGCAGACGGCGGAAGGCGGTCGGCCCGGACCGCCAGAGGCGCGGCGCCATTCCGCCGCCCGATGGCCGACCGAAGAAGAAGCGCCGCTGGGTCAGGTGGATCGTCATCGTCGTGGTCGGCTGGGTCCTGGTCAGCCTGCTGGCCTTCGGGATCTCCTCCCAGATCCAGTCCTTCAAGCTCGACGGCGGCGCCCGCTCGGCTCTCGACGGCAACCCGCTCCTCCTCTTCCAGGCCCAGAACATCCTGGTCATCGGCACCGACAGCCGTAGCCCCGACACGCTCGAACCGGGGGCCGCCCAGGAGGAGCGCTGCTACGACCAGCAGGCCTCCGGTGCGGCTCCCTCGGACGGCTGCGGCGGGGCCCGGGCCGACACCCTGATGGTCCTTCGGGCTGGCGGTGGCAAGTTCAACAAGCTCTCGATCCCCCGCGACACCTACGCCGAGATCCCGGGGCAGGCCAGCCAGAAGATCAATGCCGCCTACGCCTACGGCGGCGCCGCCCTCCAGGCCGAGACGGTCTCCGACTTCCTCGGGATCCCGATCGACCACGTGGTGATCCTCAACTTCGAAGGGTTCGAGGGATTCATCGACTCGATCGGCGGGGTCGTGGTCGACGTGCCGGTGAGACTCTGCGCCGACATCTCCGGGGGCAAGGCGAACGGCGGCTGGACGATCAACCTCCAGAAGGGCGAGAACACCCTGAACGGTGAAGACGCACTCGCCTACGCCCGGACCAGGAAGCCGAGTCCATGCCCCGGGACCGCCCCCAGCGCCTACACCCTGGGCTACGACGACCTCGACCGGGCCGCGGCCCAGCAGTCGATCATGTACGGGATCAAGTCCCGGCTTACCTAACGCCTCCGCCTCCCCTACAACGTCGTCATGGGTCCGGTGATAGGCTGGAACGCCCCGAAGGCCTTCGTCTCCG
>JBJTBP010000021.1:0-3409 GCA_046091385.1 Solirubrobacterales bacterium
GGGTTCTGCTCGGCGGGGTCCCCGGGGTGGCTGCGGCCAACGTGGTGGTGATCGGGGGCGGCGTGGTAGGGACCAACGCGGCGGTGATCGCGATGGGGATGCTGGCCGACGTATTCATCCTCGACCGCTCGCTCGACCGGCTCAGGCACATCGACGAGATTTATGCCAGGGAGGCCTCGACCGTCTACTCGACCACGCTCGCGGTCGAGGAGCTCCTGCCGAAGGCCGACCTGGTCGTAGGGGCCGTGCTGGTTCACGGGGCCAAGGCCCCTTACGTCGTCACCCGGGAGCAGCTCGGGCTGATGACGCCCGGGGCGGTCCTCGTGGACGTCGCGATCGATCAGGGAGGCTGCTTCGAGACCTCGAAGCCGACCACCCACTCGGACCCGGTCTTCGAGGTCGATGGGGTCACCCACTACTGCGTTGCCAACATGCCGGGGGCGGTCCCGATCACCTCCACCTACGCCCTGACCAACGCGACCCTTCCGTACGCGCTCAAGCTGGCTGACCACGGACTCGAAGCCGCGGTCCTTGCCGATCCCGGCCTGAAGCCCGGGGTCAACGTCGCTAACGGCAAGGTGACCCTGAAGCCCGTTGCCGAGGCAACCGGGCAGGAGTACGTGGCGGTCGAACAGGCTCTCGGCTGGGCCTGACCGACAGGTCCCGGCCCGCCCGGCGGTTTCGGCCGACGGTTTCCACCTCGGCTCCCTCTGTGGTTAGATTCGCCCGAGGGGCCGGGTCCGTCTGACCCCGCCGGCGTAAAACGCGCTTTAGGAGAGGAGTCGCATGTCCGTCGAAGAGAAGATCATCAGGTTCCTGACCGGGGAGCTCAAGCTCCAGAACATGATCAACGGCGAGTTCGTCGATCCGGTGGACGGCCAGTCCGAAGCCGTAATCAATCCGTCCAACGGTGAGGAGATAGCGACCGCTCCGGTTTCGAGCGCGGAAGACGTCAACCGCGCGGTCAAGGCGGCCAAGGATGCCTTCGAGGGTCCGTGGCGGAACACGACCCCGGGCGAGCGCTCGAACCTGCTGCTCAAGCTGGCTGACGCGCTGCTCGATGCTGGCGACGAACTGACCGAACTGGAGACCGCTGACGCTGGGAAGCCCCGCCAGGCATTCATCGATGAGGAACTCGAGACGATGGCCGACCACCTGCGCTTCTTTGCCTCGGCGGCGCGGAACCTCGAGGGCAAGGCGGCGATGGAGTACGCCGACGGCCACACCTCATTCATCCGTCGCGAGCCGGTCGGGCCCGTTGCCCAGATCACTCCCTGGAACTACCCGCTGATGATGGCGATCTGGAAGATCGGCCCGGCGCTCGCCACCGGGAACACCCTGGTGCTGAAGCCGGCCGAGTCGACCCCGGTCACGACGCTCCATACGTTGGCAAGGCTCTGCGCCGAGATCTTCCCCCCGGGGGTGACCAACTTCATCGGCGGTCACGGCGATCCGGCCGGTTCGGCCCTGGTCACCCATCCGGACATCCGGATGGTCTCCCTGACCGGGTCGGTAGGTACCGGCAAGTGGATCGCCCGCGAGGCGGCCGACACGCTCAAGCGGGTCCACCTCGAGCTCGGTGGCAAGGCGCCGGTGATCGTCTTCGACGACACCGACATCCCCGCCGCGACCGAGTTGATCGCCGCCTACGGCCTGTTCAACGCCGGCCAGGACTGCACCGCGGCCTGCCGGATCCTTGCCGGGGCCGGGATCTACGACGACTTCGTCAGCGCCCTTGCCGACGAAGCGAAGGGGTACGTCACCGGCGAACTCGACGACGAGGCGACGATGCTCGGTCCGGTCAACTCGGAGAAGCAGCTCGCCCACGTGACCGGGTTCCTCGAGAGGCGCCCGGAGCACAGCCAGGTGGTCACCGGCGGAGGGCAGGCCGACCGGCCCGGCTTCTACGTCGAGCCGACCGTGGTCGCTGACCTGGAGCAGCAGGACGAAATGGTCCAGAGCGAGATCTTCGGACCGGTATTGACCGTCCAGCGTTTCTCCGACGAGGCAGAGGCGATCGAGTGGGCCAACGGGACCAAGTACGGCCTCGCCTCATCGGTCTGGACCCGGGACATCGGCCGGGCGATGAGGGTGACCAACGCACTTCGGTTCGGCGCCGTCTGGGTCAACGACCACATCATCATGGCGCCCGAGATGCCCCACGGCGGGTACAGGGAGTCCGGCTACGGCAAGGACATGTCGATGTACTCGCTCGAGGACTACACCGAGATCAAGCACGTAATGATCAATCTCGAGTAGGCGCCGCGGGCCCTAGAGGCCCATCGTCTTGCCGATGATCTCTTTCATGATCTCGTCGGTGCCGCCGCCGATCGGGCCGAGCCGGGCGTCGCGCAGCGCGCGCTCGACCTGGTACTCACGCATGTAGCCCCAGCCGCCGAACAGCTGCACGGTGTCGTCGGCGATCTCGACCAGAGCTCGCTGGGTGAACAGCTTGGCCATCGAGACCTCGCGGGTCACATCCTCGCCCTCGTGGAAGCGGCGGAGCGTGTCGAAGGTCAGGGTCCGGGAGGCGGCCGCGGTGGTCGCCATCTCGGCGAGGCGGTGGCGGGTCGCCTGGAAGTCGGCCACCGGACGGCCGAAGGCATGGCGCTCCCTGGTGTAGGCGATCGCCTTCTCGATCAGGTGGTCCATCGCCCCGACCGCCCCGATCGCCATCAACAGCCTCTCCCAGGCGAAGTTGGACATGATCAGCGCGAAGCCCCCGTTCTCCTCACCGAGCAGGTGGGTCTCGGGGACCTCGACGTCCTCGAAGGTGATCTCCCCGGTGTCGGAGGAGTGCCACCCGAGCTTCTCGAGCTTCCCTGTCACCTCGTAGCCGGGCATGTCTCCTTCCAGGACCAGGAAGGAGATTCCGTCGTGGCCGCCCTCCTCGGTCGTGCGACAGGCGCAGACCAGGAAGTCGGCCCTGACCCCGTTGGTGATGAAGGTCTTCGAGCCGTTGACCACCCAGCCGCCTTCGACCTTGGTCGCCATCGTCCGGATCGAGGCGACGTCCGAGCCGGCTCCGGGCTCGGTGATCCCGAGCGCCCCGATCTTTTCGCCACGGATCCCGGGGACCACCCAGCGCTGCCTCTGCCATTCGTCACCGAACTCGAACACCGGTGGCATCGCGATCGAGGAATGGGCGTTCAGTCCCGCGGCAACTCCGCCCGACGCCCCGCGTCGGGAAAGCTCCTCCACCCAGACGGCGTCGTCGAGGTGGTTGCCGCCCTGACCGCCGTACTCGACAGGGAACTTGAGGCCGAGGAAGCCGAGTTCGCCGCACCGGGTGAAGAGCTCCCCCGGGAACTCCCGGGCTTCCTCCCACTCGTCGGTGTGGGGGACTATCTCCTTCTCGACGAAGCGGCCGACCGACTCACGGAGTTCCTCGTGGTGCTCTGAGAAGGGC
>JBJTBP010000022.1:0-12513 GCA_046091385.1 Solirubrobacterales bacterium
CCGTGGAGGCGGGCCCGGGGGTAGTGGCGCATGGCGTCGGCGGCAAAGTCCTGAAGCTCGGCCAGCGCTTCGAGGCCCGCATATCCACCACCGACGAAGACGAACCGCAGTAGCCGGTCCCGAACTTCGGGGTCCTCGGTCGCGTTGGCCAACTCGAGCGACTCGATCACGGTGTTCCGTGTCCAGATCGCATCGGCGAGGCTCTTGAAACCGACGGCATGCTCGGCGAGACCCGGGATCGGGAGGAACCGCGAGATCGACCCCGGGGCGAGCACAAGCTGGTCGTACCGAACCGTCTCGGTTCCCCCGTCGTAGGTCGTGATCTCGACCTGGCGGGTCGCGGGATCGTGGCCCTCTACGACACCGAGCTTCAGGTTCGCGCGCTTGACGATCTCCCTGAGGGGCGTGACGACGTGCCGCGGCTCGAGGGTCCCGGCTGCTGCCTCCGGGAGGAACGGCGTGTAGAGCATGAAATTGACGTCATTGGCTAGGACGAGCCTTGCCGATTGGGCAGGAAGGACCGCCTCGAGCTTTCGGGCAACGTTCGCACCGGCGAAGCCGCCCCCTGCGATTACCACGTTCCAGGCCATCGGCCGAGTATAGGACCGCCGTTCTAGCGCCCCGACCGCTGTCTGTCCCGGTTAGCCGAGACCCAGCGCCTGCCGGAGGATCCGATTCACCTCGCCGCCGTCGGCCCTGCCCCCGGTCTCCTTCATCACGGCCCCGACCAGCGCACCGATCGCCTTTTCGTTTCCGGCGCGGACCTCCTCTGCCGGCCCGGGATTTTCTTCGAGGACCTTCTCGACGATGGCCTCGAGCTCGGACGAGTCAGAAAGCTGCCCGAGGTCCTCCTCCTCGACGGCCGCCACAGGGTCTATCCCGTCGTCAACCATTCTCGTCAGGAGATCCTTCGCGGTGCCGTGGGAGATCGTCTTCACCTGGACCATAGAAATCAGCGAAGCGAGTGCATCGGGCTCCACCGGGACCTCTCCGATCTCGGGGTCGCCCTTTCGACGGAGCTCACCAGCGAACTCCCCGGTCAGCCAGTTGGCGGCTACCCTCGGTTCGAGGTCCGGTTCTGCTGCGAGCATCGCCTCGAGGAAGGTAGCCAGCTCGGCACGGATGGAAAGCAACTCGGCCGGGGCCTCCGGGATCCCCAGCTCATCCCGATAACGCTTCGCCCTGGCCTCGGGGAGCTCGGGGAGGCCCTCTTTCGCCTCTTGCAGCATTTCCGCATCCGGCACCAATGGAACGAGGTCGGGCTCGGGCAGGTACCGATAGTCATGCGCCTCCTCCTTCGAGCGGAGCGGATGCAGGGCGCCCGTACCCGGGTCGAAGTGGAGGGTCTCCTGGACCACCCTTTCGCCGGCGGCGACCAGCCCTGCCTGGCGCTCGAGCTCCGCAGTGACCCCCTTCTCGAGGAACCTGAAGGAGTTCATGTTCTTCAGTTCGGTCTTGGTCCCGAGTTCAGAGGAACCCTTTGGCCTGATCGAGACGTTGGCGTCGCATCGAAGGCTTCCCTCCTCCATGTTCACGTCCGAGACGCCGAGCTGCCTGACCGTCTCCCTGAGGAGCTGTCCCCACTGCCTCGCCTCCGAGGCCGACCGGATGTCGGGTTCGGTGACGATCTCTACCAATGGGGTGCCGGCGCGATTGAAATCGACGAGAGAACCGCTCGAGCCCTGGATCCGGCCGCTCTCACCGATGTGGACCATCTTGGCCGCATCCTCCTCGAGGTGGGCCCGATGGATACGCACGTCCGCCAGCTCACCTGCGCTGGCAAGCGGAACGTCGTACTGGCTGATCTGGTACGCCTTCGGATTGTCAGGGTAGAAGTAGTTCTTTCGGTGGAAGATCGACCTCGGGGCGATCTCGCACCCGAGGGCCAGCGCGATCTGGATCGCGTACTCGATCGCACGCCGGTTGGGGACCGGGAGCACCCCCGGGTGGGCGAGGCAGACCGGGCAGGTGTGGGTGTTCGGCGGATCGCCGAAGGAGAGCCTGCAGCCACAGAACATCTTGGTCTCGGTCGAGAGCTGGACATGGATCTCGAGCCCGATCACGGCCTCGAGATCATCTGGCAGGCCTTCGGTCATGAATCCCCACCCCGCTCGGGTCTCTGATCGAAACCGATTGCGGCCTCGAGCGCATGCGCCGACTCGACCAGGGCCTGCTCGGCAAAGGCGGGAGCTGCCAGCTGCAGGCCGACCGGTAGCTGGGGGCCACCTCCGGCGGGCTCGGCCATACCGGCCGGTATCGAGATCGCCGGAATGCCTGCGAGCGACATCGGAACCGTGAACAGGTCGTTGAGGTACATCGACCAGGGGTCGGAGGTCTTCGCTCCCAGCTCGAATGCGACTCCCGGGGTAGTCGGGGTCGCGATCAGGTCTACCTCGCCAAAGGCGGCCTCGAAATCGCGCACGATCAGTGTCCGCACCTTCTGGGCGGTGCCGTAGTACTGGTCGTAATACCCGGAGGAAAGGGCGTAGGTCCCCAGCATGATCCGGCGTTTCACCTCTGGGCCAAAGCCTTCGCCCCGGGTCCTCTCGTACATCTCCACCAGATCGTCTGCCGGCACGCGAAGGCCGTAACGAACACCGTCGTAACGGGAAAGGTTGGTCGAGGCCTCAGCCGGGGCAATGACGTAGTACGCCGAAATCCCCAGCTCGGCATGGGGAAGCTCGATATTCCGAATCGTGCCACCGAGGCGCTCGATGGTTTTCAGTGTCTCGGCGAACCGTTCGGCCACCTCCCCTTCGACCCCGACCTCGAGGAAATCCCGCGGGACGCCGACGGTGATCCCCTCGAGGTCAGTGGCCGTCGGTCGCGAAAGGCCTCCCGGTATCCCAGTCGAGGTCGAGTCGCGTGGGTCGAGTCCCTCGACCACCGAGAGCAGCTCGGCCGCGTCGGCAACCGAGTGGCCGAAAGTCCCGCACTGGTCGAGCGAGGAGGCGAACGCGATCATCCCGAAACGAGAGACCGCGCCGTAAGTCGGCTTCAATCCGACGATCCCGCAGAATGCTGCCGGCTGACGGATCGAGCCACCGGTATCGGTACCGAGCGCCCAGGGCGCCACTCCAGCTGCCACTGCCGCTGCCGATCCTCCGGAAGAGCCCCCGGGAACACGGGTCCGATCCCAGGGGTTCAGGACCGGACCGTAGGCCGAGTTCTCGTTGGAAGAACCCATGGCGAATTCGTCCATGTTGGTCTTGCCGAGGATCGGCAGTCCGGCCGCCCGGATCCTGGTGACCGCCGTTGCGTCGAACGGAGGAACGTAGCCCTCGAGAATCCGGGAACCGGCCGTCGTCGGAATCCCTTCGGTGCAGAAGATGTCCTTTACGGCGACCGGGGCTCCCGCGATCCGCTGCCCAGCCTCATCCTGGCCGGTCCAGAGGTAAGCGTTGAGAGTTTCGTCCCCGGCCCGCTCGGCCCAGAACGCCAGGCACTCCGCACCATCGAGTTCGCCCGAATCGATCGCCTCCCCGGTCGCGCAGGCAGAAAGCTCCCCCAGGGGCTCGTCGGCCACCGTTCAGCCCTCGGTCTTCGGGGACGGAACCAGAAAAGCCCCGTCTTCGGTGCTGGGTGCCGGGGCCAGTGCCTGCTCGGGTGTCAGCTCCTCCCCGGGTACATCGTCCCTGAGGACGTTCTCCAGGGGTACTACGTGAGTCGTCGGCTCGACCCCATCGGTATCGACAGCAAGCAGCCGGTCGACGTGGTCGAGGATGGAAGAGAGTTCTTCCGCCAGGGCACCGACCTCGTCCTCGCCCAGTTCGAGGCGTGCAAGCCGGGCGACATGGACTACCTGGTCGCGGTCGATCACCGGCCTGAGTCTAGTCCAGCAGGTGGAGCCGGGCCGGCTAGTTCTCCCGCGAAACGGTGGTCCAGGCGGCCGCCGAAGCGACCAGCATTCCGGCGAGGGTGACGTAGAACCCGAGCCCGAACCCCGGCTCCGGTGGGAACACGGCCTTGCCCACCAGGATCAGCGCGAGCACGCTGCCAAACAGGCAGAAGGTCGTCTGCCAGACCACCGGCAGGTCGGTCTTCCTGGTGGAGAAGAGGACGACGGGTTCGAGAAGGGCCATCCCGGCAGCGAGCAACAGCAGCACCTTCAGGACTGACAGCGTCTCGAACCCGGTTTCACCGGCCGACCAGTCGAGACCCAGGCCGACGAACACGGCAGCCCCTCCGAACCCGACGAGCAGGTCGATCGGCATCACGGGGTTGTGGGTCCTCGTACCGATCACGTCCGGGACCGCGCAGCCTGGAGGGTGTTGGCAAGGAGCATCGCAATCGTCATCGGACCGACTCCCCCCGGAACCGGGGTTATTGCACCAGCGACTTCGGCGACCTGACCGAAATCCACATCGCCCACCAGCCCGTCGTCGGTCCGGTTGATCCCGACGTCGATCACCGTCGCCCCGTCCTTGACGAAGTCCGCTCCGACGAGGCCCGGTACCCCGACCGCAGCCACCAGGATGTCGGCCCGGCGACAGACCCGGGGGAGGTCGTCAGTTCGGGAATGGCACGCGGTCACGGTGGCGTTCCGATCGAGAAAGAGGCTGATCAAGGGGCGCCCGACCAGGTTCGAGCGCCCGATCAACACTACCTCCCTGCCTTCGATAGGGATGTCCGACCTGTCGAGGATCTCGATCACCCCCGCCGGGGTGCAGGGGACCAGCCACGGCGAGCCCGAGGCGAGCCTGCCCTGGTTCTCCGCGGTCAGGCCGTCGACATCCTTCCCCGGGTCGATCGAACCGATTACCGGTCCGGCGTCGAGGCCTTCAGGCAGCGGAAGCTGGACGAGGATCCCGTCCACTCCGTCATCGCCATTCAGCTCGGCGACGATGTCCTCGAGCTCGGACTGTCCGACCGTCCCGGGCACCGCCCGATGGACCGACTCGATCCCAACCTCCTCGCAGGCCCTGTGCTTGTTGGAGACATAGACCTCCGAGGCCGGGTCATCGCCGACCAGGACGGTGGCGAGCGCCGGCGCCCTGCCGATCGCGGCAGAAAGCTCGCCAACCTCTGCGGCCACGTCGGAACGCACCGCCTCGGCAATCGCCTTGCCATCGAGTATTCGGGCGCCAGGGTTCATCCTGCCCTCCGGACGAGCGGGGCGTACTCGGCCATCAGCTTCCTCTCGGTGCCATCGGCGGCGAAGCGGACGACGATCAGGCCTCCGGGTTCGGTTCCGATCACCACGCCTTCCCCAAAGCTCTCATGCTCGACGTCATCGCCGATCGAGACCGCCGGGATCTCTCCGGGCTCACGGGGCTGAGGGCGTGCCATGGGCATCGAAGGCTCTCCTCGAACCAACCCAGGCACCCCGTAGCTCCTCAGCGCTCGGGCCGGTCGCTCGGGCTCCGCGCGTTCGACCAGTTCCTCGGGAACCTCGTCAAGGAAGCGGGAAGGGCCACCAGACTCACCATGGAAGCCCCGGGCCAGGGCCCAGGTCATCACCAGGCGCTTCCGGGCCCTGGTCATTCCGACGTAGCAGAGCCTTCGCTCCTCTTCCTCGCCGCCTTCGTCCAGGGATCTGGCATGGGGGAACAGCCCCTCCTCGCAACCGATCACGATCACCGAATCGAACTCGAGTCCCTTCGCATTGTGGAGGGTCATCAGGCTGAGGGTCTCGCCCTCCTCGCGATCCTGTTCACGGTCGGTCAGCAGCGCAATCTGCTCGAGGAATCCTTCGAGCGCCGAGGCGTCGGGGGCGCCCTCCCCCGACTCGGTCAGGTCGAACTCCCGGGCAACCGAGACGAGTTCCTCGAGGTTCTCCAGCCGGCCCTGGGCCTCGACCGAACGCTCGGCCTCCAGTGCTTCGGCGTAACCGGTGTCCCGGAGGACCGCCTCGATCAGATCGGCAACCGATCCGGAATCGGCCCTGTCCCGGAGCTCCGACATCGTCTGTTGAAAGGCATCGAGGGCCTTGACTGCGGCCGAACCGAGCCCCGGGATCCTCTCCGGTTCCGATGCAACGTCCCAGATCGGTTCGCCAACCGTGTTGACGTGGGCCATTACCCGGCCGAGGGAGGTCTTCCCGATCCCCCGCCGGGGAGTGTTGACGATCCTCGTGAAAGCGACCGAGTCGGCGGGGTTCGCCAGATACTGGAGGTAGGCGATCACGTCCTTGACCTCGGCCCGGTCGTAGAACTTCGTCCCACCGACCACCCGATACCTGAGTCCGTAACGGACGAGGGTGTCCTCCAGGACCCGACTCATCGCATTGGTCCGGTAGAAGACTGCGACTTCGTCGAGGCCGCCCTCCGAGAGCGCGGCCAGCTTCTCGACCCGATCGGCCACCCACCTCGCTTCCTCATGCTCATCACCGAGTCCGGTGATCTCGACCGGTTCGCCCTGGCCCTCATCGGTCCAGAGTTCCTTCGGGCGACGATCGCGATTCCGGCGAACCACTTCGTTGGCAGCAGAGAGGATCGTCTGGGTCGATCGGTAGTTCTGTTCCAGCTTGACCACCCCGGCCTGAGGGAACTCCCGCTCAAAATCGAGGATGTTCCTGATGTCGGCGTTGCGAAATCCGTAGACCGACTGGTCCTCGTCACCGACGACGGTCAGGTTGCCCCGGTCACCGACCAGCTGGACGAGCAGCCGATACTGGGCGTGGTTTGTGTCCTGGTACTCGTCCACGAGGACGTGACGGAAGGTCGAGCGCCACCGCTCCCTGACATCGTCGAACTGCTCGAGCATCTGGACGGTGCGGACCAGGAGGTCGTCGAAATCCATCGCATTGCTCTCGGCCATCCTCTGCTCGTAAAGCTCGTAGACATCGGCGATCTGCTCTTCGAAAGGGGCCCGGGCCGAGGATGCGAACGCTTCGGGGGAGACCAGCTCGTTCTTGGCTCCGGAGATCCGCCGCTTGACCGACTTGGGCGGCAGCTCCTTGGGGTCGAGGGAGAGCTCCTCCATCACCCTCTTGACCATTCGAACCGAATCGGCCTCGTCATAGATCGTGAAAGAGCGTGTGTACCCCAACAGCTGGGCATCCACGCGGAGCATCCGCGCGCATGCCGAGTGGAAGGTCGAGACCCACATACCGGCCGCCGTCCGGCCGAGCAGGCCGGCGACCCTCTCCCGCATCTCATCCGCTGCCCGATTGGTGAAGGTGATCGCGAGGATCTCGCTTGGCCTGGCCCTGCCCGTGTCGAGCAGATGGGCGATCCGATGGGTGAGGACCCGGGTCTTTCCCGAACCGGCGCCAGCGATTACCAGCAGCGGTCCCTCGCCGTACTCGACGGCGCGCCTCTGCTCGGGATTGAGACTCTCTACGGCTGCTGACGCCTCCACCAGCCGAGGATACCTGCGGTAGAGGCGCGTCAGCCCCCGGCGGGGGAGCGCCCCTTGCGCTGGGGAGGGCTGTCCAGCGGAGCTTCACGCGGGGGCCTCCCCGACAGCTCGGCCACCTCGCGCTCGAGTTCGGCGATTCGCTCCGAGAGTGACTGCACCGCCTCCTGGAGCGGGTCCGGAAGGTGGATCCAGTCGGCGTCGGGACCTTCCGGCCGACGGCCCTCCACCCGGACGGTATGACCCGGGTTTCCGACAACGGTCGCGTTTGGGGGGACGTCCTCGATCACGACTGCGTTGGCCCCGATCTTCGCCCCATGACCCACCCGAACGGGGCCGAGCAGCTTGGCGCCGGATCCGATCGTGACGTTGTCCTCGATCGTCGGGTGTCGTTTGCCGGTCTCGAAGCCGGTCCCCCCAAGGGTGACGCCCTGGTAGATGGTGACGTCGTCACCCAGCTCAGCGGTTTCTCCGATCACCCCTCCGGAGCCGTGGTCGACGAAAAAGCGCCTGCCGATCTTCGCCCCCGGGTGGATCTCGACCCCGGTCACCGCCCGTGCCAGCCAGGAGACCAGGAAGGGAAGGAAGGGAACCCCTGCCTCCATCAGGGAGTGGGCCAGGCGGTGAGCCAGCACGGCCTGTACCCCCGGCCAGCCGGCGGCGATCGTTGCATCCGAGACCCCCTCGGTCGCCGGGTCCCGTTCCCGGGCTACCTCGAGCTCTTCCCGAAGGACGGCTCGGGAAGTGGCCGGTTCCCCACTCCCCCCGCTTCCTTGCAGATCCTCGGGAATCACCGGATCAGGGGGGCGAAAAAGGGAAGGGACATATAGCGGTCACCCGAATCGCAGATCACGGTGACGATCCGCTTCCCGGCGAACTCGGGGCGGGCGGCCACCTCCAGGGCGGCGGCGACGTTCGCCCCGGCCGAAATCCCGCCGAGGATGCCCTCCTCCGAGGCCAGCCGATGGGAGGTCGCGATCGCCTCATCGTCATCGACCTGGATGGTCTCGTCGATCAGGTCGAGATCGAGCACGTCGGGCACGAATCCGGCGCCGATCCCCTGGAGGCGGTGCGGCCCCACCCGGCCGCCGGAAAGTACCGGGGAGCCCGATGGTTCGACCGCGATCAGCTTTGCGTCCGAGTCCTGTTCCCGGAGGTATCGCCCGACCCCGGTGATCGTCCCCCCCGTTCCACCGCCGGCAACGAAAGCTCCTATCTCGCCCTTCGTGTCGGCCCAAATCTCGGGCCCGGTAGTCCGGAAATGGGCCTCGGGGTTCGCGGGGTTGGAGAACTGGAGTGGCATGAACCCATTCCTCTCGGCAGCGATCTGGCGGGCGAGGTCGACCGACTCATCCAGTCCCCCGGTCGTTTCCGTCTCGATCACGGTCGCGCCATAGGCCCGGAGGAGCTTTGCCCGTTCCCGACTGAGCCCCTCCGGCATGGTTACGACCAGCTCATATCCCCGGGCGGCACAGATCATCGCCAGGGCGATGCCGGTGTTGCCGCTGGTCGCCTCGACGACGACCGACTTGCCCCGTTCGAGTTTCCCTTCAGCCTCTGCCGCGCCGATCATCGCCGCCCCGATCCGGTCCTTGACCGACCCACCGGGATTGAAGTACTCGAGCTTCCCGCAGACGTCGGCCTCCAGGCCCTCGCCGAGACGAGCGAGCCAGACCAGGGGGGTTCCTCCGACGGTCGCAGATGCCTGGGGGGCGATCAAATGAAGTACATCCCCGATCGGGCCTCGGCCGACTCCCTCTCGAGGATGTCGGCCACGGTCGTCGATCCGAGCACAGTCCGGAGCGAATCGACCCCCTCGGCCCAGATACCACCGGCCTCCTCGGCCTCCTGACCGATTACACCGTCCAACGCCTGGACGACCTCGAGGACGGTGATCTCCTCGGGCGGACGAGCGAGGGTGTAGCCGCCCTTGCTGCCGCGATGGCTTTCGAGGAAACCGGACCGCCTCAGGGTCGAGAACAGCTGTTCGAGGAACTGCTCGGGGACCGCCCTTCGCTCGGCAAGCTCCTTGACCGGAACTGGGTGCTCGCCCGAACGAGCGAGTTCGGCCAGGGCTACGACCGCATAGCGCGATTTTGAGGTGACCGAAATCATCTAGGGCCTTTCTACAGCAGGCGGGAAGCCAGTCAGGCTTCCTGCCCCTCGCGGGAGCCGATCCTGCCGAGAGCGTCGTCGATTCGGCTCAAGGTCTCTTCCCTTCCCAGCGCCGCCACGGACTCGAAGATCCCCGGGGAAACCGTCGTTCCGGTAATCGCTACACGGATCGGCTGGTAAACCTTTCCGGCCGAAAGACCGAGTCTCTCGGGCAGGGGTTCGAGGGCCTTCTCGACCGACTCGGGTCCGAAATCCCCAAGGCCTGCGAGCGCCTCGCGAGCGGCCTCGAGAGCCGCTGGGGCGTCACCCTTCATCACCTTGCGCCATGCCTTCGGATCATCGATCGGGGGTTCGAAGAGGAAGGCGATCAGTGGCCAGACCTCGCCAAGGGTCTGGGCTTTCTCCTGGGCGATCGCACAGGCCTCGACCAGCCGCTGACCGGGCTCACGGTCGAGGAAGGTCGCAACGGCTTCGACGTACGCCTCCGGGGCCATCGCCCTCATGTACCTCCCGTTCAGCCACCTCAGCTTCTTCTCGTCGAAAACCGCGGAGGACTTCCCGATCTCCTCGGGCCGGAAGCGACTGATCAGCTCCTCCCGATCCATCACGGTCTCGTCGTCCTCGGGCCCCCATCCGAGCAGGGCGAGGTAGTTGACAACCGCGTCCGGGAGGTAGCCCTCGTCCCTCAGGCCCTGGACCGATGCCGCCCCCTCCCGCTTCGAGAGCTTCTTGCCGTCGGTCCCGTGAATCAACGGGGCATGGGCGTAATCGGGGACCTTGGCCCCGAGCGCCTCGAGGACTTTCTGCTGTTTCTGGGTGTTCGAGAGGTGGTCGTCCCCCCGAATCACAAGGTCTACCTCCATCGCGGCGTCGTCGACCGCCACTGCCAAGTTGTAGAGCGGTGACCCATCGCCACGGGCAATGACGAAATCGTCGAGGCTCCGGTTCGGGAAACGGATCTCCCCCCTGATCAGGTCATGGACGACCTCCTCCCCCTCATCGTCGACCCGGAGCCGAACCGCTCCCTCGCCGTCCTCCGACGGGGTCCCGCGATAGCCACGGTCGGCACCCTCTTTCTCCTTCCATTCGCGATCGTCGTCGGCAGTGCTGGTGTCGTGGTAGGCGAGCCCCCGCTCGACCAGGTTTCCGACCGCCTCCCTGTGAGCCGCTTCGCTCTTGCTCTGGAACACCACATCGCCGTCCCAGTCGAGGCCGAGCCACTCGAGGGCCTCGATTATCTGGGCGACGTTCTCCGGAGTCGAGCGCTCGGTGTCGGTGTCTTCGATCCGGAGGAGGAAGGCGCCGTCGGCATGGCGGGCAGCCAACCAGTTATAGAGTGCCGTCCTCGCCCCACCGATGTGAAGTTCCCCGGTGGGTGAAGGTGCGAATCTGACCCGGAGGTCTCTGCCAGCCGTGCTCATCGGAGCCCATGTTTCCACAGCAGGAGGCCTCGACAAGGCCGTGGGTCGTGGTGAGAAGCTCGGCTGCGAGGCGATTCAGATCTTCAACCAGAGCCCACGGATGTGGAAGGCGACGGCCTACGGAGACGATGACTTCCTGGCATTTAGGGAGCGGATGGACGCCTCTGGGATCGAGAGCGTGATCATCCATGCGGTCTACCTGATCAACTGCGCGACCCCGGACAGGGAACTCGCAGCGAAGTCCCGGAAGTCCCTGACCCACGCCCTGAGGATCGGTGACGCAATCGGTGCCGATGGCGTCGTACTGCACCCGGGAGCACGTAAGGATGCCGCGCTCGACCCGGCGATCAAACGGGCCGGAAAGGTGATCTCGGCCTCCCTCTCGGATTCCGAGAACTGCCCGATCCTGATCGAGCAGATGGCCGGTCACAAGGGAATACTCGGCACTACCTTCGAGGAGGTAGAGGCGATCACCGAGGCTGCCGGAGGTGGTGATCGGATCGGGCTCTGTCTGGATTCCTGCCATCTCTTCGCCGCCGGGTACGACGTCCGGACGCCGGATGACCTCGGGGTCGTACTCGACGAGGTCGACCGGAGAGTCGGACTCGACCGTCTCCGGGCGTTACACGTGAACGACTCCCGCGAGGGCCTGGACTCGCGACGGGATCGCCACGGGAACCTCGGGGCCGGCGAGATCGGTGACCGGGGCATGGCCTGCTTCCTCTCTGCCCCCGAATTCGAAGGGCTCCCGGCGACCATGGAGACTCCCGGGCCGGACAAGAAAGGTCCGACCGCCGACGACGTCGCCTACGCCTTCGAGCTCCGAAAGAAGGGGCTTGCGTCGAGGCGTAGGAAGGCTGCGAGGCAGAAGAAGGCCCGGAGCAGGTAGCCTCGCCACGAACTAACGGGGCAAACCTTCCCCGGGAAGGGAGTTCCAGATGACTGGATCGAGCGATCTGAGGGGTGCGGCGAGGGCCTCCTACGACTTCATGACCGAGCCGGCGACCGTGCGCGAGCTGCCGGCCCAGGGAATACCGCCGCGGGAGGCGCTCGAGGCGGTCCAGTCCGAGGTCCTGCTGGACGGCGATCCCTGGAAGAACCTTGCCACCTTCGTCACCACCTGGATGCCGCCGGAGGGGCGGATGGTCATCGAGGAGAACCTCTACCGGAACTACATCGACCACGCCGAGTATCCGAGGACGGCAGAGATCGCCCGTCGCTGCGTCCGGATCCTTCATGGGCTCTTCCACGGCGTTGGTGAGCCCGAGTGCCCCGGAGCGGCCTGTGCCGGTTCCTCGGAGGCAGTGATGCTCGGCGCCCTGGCCATGAAGTGGCGGTGGCGAGAGCGCAGGCAGAAGGAGGGCAAGCCGATCGACGCCCCCAACCTGGTCTACGGGGCAGACGTCCACGTCGTCTGGGACAAGTTCTGTCGGTACTTCGACGTCGAACCGAGACAGGTGAACCTGCCGAAAGGCGAAACCACCGTTCCCCCCGACGCACTCAGGGAGCAGATCGATGAGAACACTGTCGGGGTGGTCGCGGTCGCCGGCACGACCTTCACTGGCGAGTGCGGCGACATCGAGGGCATCGACGCGATGCTCAGGGAGCTGGCGGGGAAGGGACTCGAGGTCCCGATGCATGTCGACGCGGCGAGCGGCGGGTTCGTCCTCCCCTTCTC
>JBJTBP010000023.1:0-4063 GCA_046091385.1 Solirubrobacterales bacterium
GTTCGCTCATTGCCGGCTTGGCCAGGCGGTTCTTCAGGGTGGTGCCGCTGGGAAGCTCCAGCGGCGAGGCCAGAGTGAGGGCGGAGGCTGTTTCGGCGGGACTACCCATTGGGGTTTCTCGCTGCCGGGCCCTTCCGGTCGGCCGAGCCGGTCAGTCGTGGAGCGTTATCGACTCGATCTTCTGGTCTTCGAGCGGCTTGTCGTGGCCGTCGGTCGGTGAGGTCTCGATCTCGTCGACCACGTCCATCCCCTCGATCACCTTGCCGAAGACGGTGTGCTTGCCGTCGAGCCACTCGGCGGTCGGGGTAGTGACGATGAAGAACTGGGAGCCGTTGGTGTTCGGACCGGCGTTGGCCATCGCCAGGGCGCCGCGGATCACCTTGTTCGGGTTGAACTCATCCTCGAACTGGTAGCCCGGTCCGCCGGTTCCGGTGCCTTCGGGGCAGCCGCCCTGGATCATGAAGTCGCGGATAACCCGGTGGAAGATCAGGTCGTCGTAGAAGCCGTCGGCCGCGAGCTTCCGGAAGTTCTCGACTGTGTTCGGTGCGTCATCGTCGAAGAACTCGACCTCGATCGCGCCGCGGTTGGTGTTGAGGATCGCCTTTGACATGCCTCGACCCTACAGGCTGGGAGGCTGTGTCAGAGGCCGAGTCCCTGGACCCCCGGCTCGTCGAAGCCGAGGTGGTGGCCGACTTCGTGGCGTACGGTCCGCTCGACTTCCTCGGCGAGGAGCTTTCGGTCGTGGCCGAAGTCCCGGACCAGCGCGTCGCGGAAGATCACGATCCGGTCGGGATAGTCGTCACGGGCGACCCCATCCCCCCAGTACTGGCCGTAGGCGTGCTGCTCGACCCCCTGGTCGGAGATCACGATCGCGACGTTCTCAAGGGCTTTGCGGAATTCGTCGGGGATCCCGTCGAGGGCGGCCCGGACCATCGCCTTGAATTCCTCTTCGGAAATGGGTTTCGTCACCTTCCAGATTGTGCCAGCCGTCATTCATCGGGAGGGGCGAAAAAGGCCGAGTCGGGCCCTTTCCTATGCTGACTGGTCCGAAACCGTGGGCCTTCCCGCCTGTTTCGGGGGTTCATGCTTCAACTCCAGCGCTCCAAGACGACGGCCCTGCCCGCCCTGTTCGCCTGCCTGGTGGCGATGTTCGCTACCGCCGGGGCGGCCGACGGCGCGACCCGCACCCTCGCCCCGCCCAAGGGCAAGGTCTACTTCGGGGTGACCGACACCGGCGAGGCAAGCGACTTCTTCGATTTCAGTCAGGCGGTCGGGCGCAAGCCGGCCGTGATCCAGACCTTCCACCCCTGGGGCAACAGCCTGACCAAGGCACTCCCCCGGTGGCGCGAGGTGAGGGCCCGCCCGATGCTCCACATCACCACCAAGGACGACTACGGCACCGAGCTGATCACCCCGCTCCAGATCGCCAACGGCCTGGGCGACGACTACCTGCTCCGGCTCAACCGGGTGCTGACCCGAAATGCCGTGCTCACCTACATACGGCCGATGGGCGAGCCGAACCGGTGCAAGAACCCTTATGCCGGGGTCGACTGCGCCGGGAACATCCGCGGCGGCTCCTACTCGTTCGAGTACTACAAGTCGGCCTTCCGCCGGATCGCGATCATCACCCGGGGTGGCGGAAAGAGGCAGTCGATCAACAAGAAGCTGAGGGCGATCGGGCTGCCGAAGCTCCAGATCGCAGGCGAAGCAAAGGCCCTGCCGAAGGTGTTGCCGAAGGCACCGGTCTCGATCGTCTGGAGTCCGCTGCCGGCCGGCTCACCGACCGTGCCACAGAACTTCCCCGGCAAGTACTGGCCCGGGAGCAAGTGGGCCGACTGGGTGGCGACCGACTTCTACTCGAAGTACACGAACTGGCGACACCTGAAGCGGTTCTACGTCAAGTGGGCGATCGGCAAGAAGAAGCCGATGGCCCTGACCGAGTGGGGCGTCTGGGGTGCCGACGCGCCGAAGTTCACCCGGCAGATCTTCGGCTTCGTAAAGAGCCGGTCGCGGATGAAGATGATGGTCTACTACCAGGACTTCGGCTCCTGGAACGAGTTCCGGATCCAGAACTTCCCGCTCTCGCTCCAGATCGTCCGGAGCAGGCTGAGGACAGGGAACTTCCCCCGGTTCGCGCCTCGCTCGCCGGAGCCGAAGCCCGAGATCACCTACCCGGGCGTCACCCCGCAGTAGAAGCGCGGAGGTAGAGGGTCGGTTGCGGGGGCCTAGCGGTCCCCGGCAGGCGGGGCGAAGGCCGGGATGCCGGTCAAGGCCATGCCGACCGAAAGGGTGTGGATCTCGTCGGTCCCTTCGTAGGTGTAGACCGACTCGAGGTTGTTCATGTGGCGCATCACCGGGTACTCGAGGGTGACTCCGTTGCCGCCGAGAATCGTCCTGGCGGTGGCCGCGACCTCGCGGGCCATCCGGGCGTTGGCCCGCTAGCCCATCGAGACTTGGGCCGGGGTGATCCGCTCCTCGTCCTTCAGCCTCCCCAGCTGGAGGGCGAGCAGGTAGCCCTGCTGGACCTGGGTCGCCATCTCGACCAGCTTTTCCTGGGTCAGCTGGAAGGAGGCGATCGGGGCGCCGAACTGCTCGCGGGTCATCGCGTACTCCAGGGCGGCCTCGTAACAGGAGCGGGCCGCCCCGACCACTCCCCAGACGATCCCGTAGCGGGCTTCGTTCAGGCAGCTCAAGGGACCCTTTAGTGACTGGACCTCGGGCAGGCGGTTTTCGTCGGGTACCCGGACGTCCTCGAGGATCAGCTCCGAGGTGACCGATGCCCGGAGCGAGAGCTTGCCGTGCATCTCCGGCGCCGAGAAGCCCTCCATCCCGGACTCGACCAGAAAGCCCTGGATGCCGTCGTCGGTGTTGGCCCAGACCACGGCGACGTCGGCCAGGGAGCCGGAGGTGATCCACATCTTCGAGCCGTTGAGGACCCAGTCATCGCCGTCGCGGACGGCCCGGGTCTTCATCGAAGCGGGGTCGGAACCGGAGTCGGGCTCGGTCAGGCCGAAGCAGCCGATCTTGGTCCCGGCGGCAAGGCCGGGCAGCCAGCTCTCCTTCTGCTGCTCACTACCCCACTTCCAGATCGCGAACATCGCCAGCGACCCCTGGACTGAACAGAATGAACGAAGGGCCGAGTCGCCGGCCTCGAGCTCCATGCAGGCGATGCCGTAGGCGACTGCGCTGGAGCCGGGCAGGCCGTAGCCCGAAAGGTGCATGCCGAGCAGGTCGAGCTCGCCGAGCGCGGTCGGCACCGAGGTGTCGAAGGTGCCGGCCTCAAAATGTTCCTGAACCCCCGGCAGGTAGCGCTCGTTGACGTAGCGGGCGACCGTCTCCTTGATCAGCCGCTCCTCATCGGTGAGTTGGCGGTCGATCTCGAGGAAGTCCTTCGCAACCTCGCTCAGCTGTCCGGTCGAATAGATGGTGGCCTCCTCGGTCGTGGCCTCTGGGCGGCCCGTCTGGCCGTGCCCGGAAGGATACCCCGAGCGGGGCCGACCCCTGGGGAGGCTCAGTCGCCGGTGACCGTGACCCGAACCACCCTCGAAATGCCGGTTGCAAACGGCAGGCCCGGTGCGGCCAGCATCCTCGCCCGGAACTTGATCCGGGTCGCACTGCTGACGTAGCGGAAGCGGTAGGACGCGGCGAAGGTGCCGACCCGGCGGACCCGGGTGACCAGCACCGGACGCCACCTGCCGGACGAGGTCTCCAGGTACTGGACCTCGACCAGGCTGCCGCCGGAGTACCTGGCGGCGAGCAGCGGCCGGATCGTCCCATCGAAACGGATCACCTGGCCGTTCCTGAGCTTCCGGGGGCGAGCCGAGAAGCCGACCACCGCCCGCACCCCCAGATCGAGGGTGCCCGAGGAAGAAGACATCAACCTCTTGGTCCCGGCGAAGTGGACGGTCACTCGACGCGACGGACCCGGGGGCAGACCGAGCGCGAAGCCCCCGTCGGCCGCGGTCGTCACCGCATGGACGGCCGGGTCGCCGGAGACACCTTCCGCCGGGGACTCGACCACCCGGAGGTCGTGGTTCCCGAGTCCGTCGCCGCCCCGGTCGAG
>JBJTBP010000024.1:0-7211 GCA_046091385.1 Solirubrobacterales bacterium
GTTGATCGCAAAGCAGTTGAACAGCAGGAACAGGGTGCCGAAGATGATGTAGACGAATGCCGGGACCCCGTCGCCCTCGCCCGAGGAGAAGACGAACTGGAGGGCGATCCCGATCCAGGGAACGATGCCGATCAGGCAGCCATAGACGAAGGGGAGCCAGTCGACCTCCTTCCTGCCGAGGTTGACCTTCTCCATGACCAGGCCGAAGAGAATCATCGCCGCGTTCGCCCCGAACATCATCAACAGGGCGACCAGGTTGGTCACTCCGGCGAGCATCGCGATCAGGACGACCATGATCGAGGCGCTTATCGAGTACTCGACCCAGCGGGCCGGGTTTATCCCCTCGGCCACGTTCCCCTCGTAGGTCTTCCGGCCGATGGTCGCGACGACGAAGTGGTCGAGGGCAGCCAGCCCGAGGAAGACGGCGACCATCACGTCGATCCGCAGGCCGAACAGCTCCTTCGATCCGTAGAGCCCGCTGCCGGGCGCCTCGGTCAGGAAGGAGATGTTGACCGGCAGCTCGGCCGGCTGGGCAACGATCATCAAGACGACGACCTGGGCTGCGAAGAAAACGGCCGCGACCAGGTTGAGCGTCCGCAGACGCCTGAACCTTCGCTCGTTGCCCTCTACCGCGACTGGGGCGGGACCGGCGCTCGGAACGCTGGGGGTTGCACTCTCCACGACGCCCGAGGATAACCCCGCGGCCGGTTGCCGGACGATCCGCCGGGAACGGCTCTACGGTCCGATCAATGGAAAAGGCCCGAATCGCCCCGAAGCCCCTGCCCGCAGCGCTACTTATCGCCCCGCTCGTCGCGGCCACCCTGGTCGCCTGCGGCGGATCGGACGATAACTCCGGTAGTGGGAACGGGAAGATGGTCGGCGGGATGGTCGCCTGTGATTCGAAGTCGATCGACGATGGCGTGCAGGCCTGGGCCAAGGCCTACGGGAACGGGCAGCAGGCGAGCCTGCCGAACGATCCCGGCACCTACAAGTGTGCCGATGGCTGGGCGGTTGCCTTCCCGAACGTAGGACCCGAGAAGACGGCGGTGACGGTCACGGTCGTCCTCGAGGCCGAGGGACAGTTCTGGATCCCGAAGGACCGGGGGAAGGTCTGCGGCAACACCGCGGCCGACTCCGAGGTCCCGAAGCAGCTCTTCCAGCAGGCCTGCCAGACCAACTGAAGGCGGCCCCTCGGCCGGTCAGGGGGTCGGCAGGCCCTCGAGCAGCCTCCGGGCCACGCCCTTGAGCGTCCCCTCGCCGTAGCTCGTGTAGGGGTTCCCCTGGGTCAGGATCGCCAGGCCGATCCGGTACCGGCCCCTCTTGATCAGGGCGATCTGGTGGTTGACGGTGCCCCCGTATCTTCCGTCGGAGATCCCCCACCCACCTTTGAAGAAGAGCCTCCAGCCAGGTGGCCGGGCCTTTGCAACGCCCCATCGCTGGAATGCCGAGATCCGCGAAAGCAGGCCGAGGGCGAAGCCGCGGTGGCGATCGGGGAGCAGTCGCTCGATCCGGTACATCAGCCCGGCCTGGTCGAGCGCACTGGTGGTCGAAGTTCCCCAGACCGGCGAGTAGGAGAAGTTCCGCATCCCGGCCCTCCTGGCTAGGGCGTTCATCCGACGGGTCCCGACCTGAAAGGAGACCCAGTTGGCGGCGTTGTTGTCGGATACCCGGATCATCGCCGAGATCAGCGAGCGCTCCGTCCCGCTCAAGGCCCGGTTCCGTACCGACTGCTTGCCGAGGTAGGCGACCATCAGCATCACCTTGATCGTGCTCGCCATCCGGGCTCGGGTCCGCTCGTCGCTGCCCCAGGAGCGCCAGCCGAGGTCCAGGCTGAAAGATGCCCTGCCCGCCCGAGCGGCGGCGAACCGACTCGCCGCGGCGACGTTCGGCTCCCACCTCGATACCTCCCACTTCCTGACCGCCGGGGTCGGGTCGATCGCACCGGAAGGGCCGACCGCGCGAACCCGGAAGACGTGCCGTCCGGGATCGACCAGACGGCGAAGGAAGCCGCGCCGACAGGTCTTCCAGCGGGAATCGTCGAGGATGCACTGAAACCGGGCCACCGGACCTTCGGCCCGGTAACGGAAGACCGCGACCGCCTTCTGGGTGAGGATCAGCTCCGGTCCGGTGTCGGCCTCGGTTATCTGGGTGTTGGGTGCCGGATCGGCCGCGTCGGCTCGACCGACCCCGACCGCGAGCAGACCCGCCGCTCCGAGGGCGACGAGGAGCGCGGCCCAGGCCGGGCCACGCGACCGACGCCCGAAGGGATCAGCTGGCAGTAGCGCCTGCATCGGCACGTGACCTTTCCAGCAACGAAGTCCAGACCGCCGTCCCGACCATGATCACGGCCAGGGTGCCGACACCGATCCGCCAGTCCTCGGGGGTGAGGAACCCGACCGCGACCGCACCCGCAGCCAGGAGAGCGGCCGAGACGCAGAGGCCGAGCGCCCGACTGCGGTCCACGGTCGGTCCGGCGTAGGCGGTGAGGGCGGCTACCGCCAGGACCGACACGGCGAGCCCTATCCCGGCAACCAGGAGGATCCAGGTGTCGACCCCCTCCTTGGGCGTCACGTACTCGACCATCCCCCCGGCCGAGAGCAGCAGGGCGAAGGAGAGCACGTAGTGGAGTCCCAGCCAGACCTTCAAGCCGGACGGTCTGGCTGGCACGGGACGGGCGACCACGGCCGAGGTATAGATCCGGAAGAAGGAGAAGACGATCAGGCTTACGAAGACGAGCTGGATCACCTCGAAGTTCTGGGCGAGGCTCGCGTTCCAGTAGACGATGATCTTCAGGAAGAGGTCACCGCTCACGATCAGGACGAACAGCATCAGCCGCTCGGAGATGTGGCTTAGCTTGGTCGGTGGCATCGAGGATTCCTCCCTCCCACGAAGGATCGAGCCGGCCCCGACCAGGATGATCAGGCCTACCCCCCAGAGCACCTCGTCGAACACCCCTGGGCTCAACGCCGCAGCGAGGAAGAAGAGGATCGCAACCAGCGACCAGACTCGCCTCTTCCGGGCTTCGGCTACCCGCTCCGGGTCGAGCCTGCTGCCGAGCTCCCAGAGCGCCAGGACCGAAGCCGTCGCGACGACCGAGGCCCAGGCGAAGCCCGAGTCGATCTGGTTCGTCGCGAGCCCTTCCGGCTCGTCGAGCGCGAGGAGGACGATCGCGACCATCTGGATCAGGCAGGCGACCCTGGTCGCGAAGGCGATCCTTGCCTCCCTCGGGGTCCCGCCGGCCGGCAGGGGCGCCAAGGGGTCCCCGAACCGGTTGGCGAACAACATCGTCTCCTGCCAGATCCACCAGGCGAAGAGGAAGGTCGCCGCGGCGACCAGCAGTGCGTCGAACGAGGTGGTCCGTCCGAACGAGAGGCTCAGGCCGAGGATCGCCCCGACGAAGACGAGGTCGTAGAACAGCTCGTAGGGGCTCGCCCCCTTCCTCTCGGCCCAGCTGGTCAAGATCGGGGATTCTCCCACCCCCGGCCGACGATCGCCCTCAGGTGAGCGGCCGGCTCAGTTGCGGGGCAACACCCGGATCGCACCCCTCATGTCGAAGTGGATCCGGCAGAAGAAGGTGTAGGTGCCGACCGGCATGTCAGACGGGGTGTCCCAGGAGAGTCGGCCGACCGTCCCGTTGGAGATGATCGGTTCCCTGTTGCCGGGGCCGAGCTGACCCGAATCGAACTGGAACTTGCCGTCGGGGATCGGATAGGAGATCCCGGAGTCCTTGTTACACGGGGCCTTGCAGGAAGTCAGGGAGTGCCAGATCTCGTCCTCGACGTCCGAAGCCGCCATCTGGAAAGTAACCTGCTCGCCCTGGCGGACGGCCGCTACCTGACCGACCTTGAAGTCGCTCGACTCGTAGGTCCAATCACCGATCAGGAGGGATCCGTCGACCTCCGTTGCGGCAAGCCCACGGGCATCGGGGTAGATCGTCTTCTTGCCACCGTGGAAGCGGTTCTCGGCAAGAGGCCCATGGTTCAAGTGCTTGCGATCATCGATCCGTGTCCGGTAAGGGTTCTGACCTGCTTCACCGTCGGCCATGTAGGAGAAGTTGATACCCATCGACTCGAACCAGGAGCCACGCTTCGTCTCGTAGGTGGTGCTGATCTGGAGTGTGTCGCCCTTCCTGAGCTGGGGTCTCCAGTCGGGGTCGGAGGTGTGCATGCCCATATCCCAGGAGATCGGACCGATCTCCTTGCCCTCACGCTTGAAGTACTTGGCATCCGAGCGGAACAGCCGAACCTTGTTGCCGACCACCCGTGGGCGGGAATCGCGGCATTCCTTCCAGGCGTCCTCGGCTCGGGTCTCGGCCGCAACCAGCCGGACTCGCTCACGACCGGCCTCGATCACTGCAGTCCGGGGGGCGCCCGAGGAACGAAGCCTGGCCAGTCTCCGGTTGGCCTTGGCCAGCTCTCGCCTCAGCCCCCCCAGCCTGGTCGCCTTGATCCCGCACCGCGGACCTTCATAGCTGGCTCCCTTGCGGATCAGGTTGAGGTCGGTCCAAAGGCCACCGGCATGGACGTGTCCCGCCGTTCCGACCAGGTAGCCGTCCCGGTCCACGGTCCACTCGTTCAGCTTGTCTCCGCCTTCATACGGGTCGGGGGAGGCATCCTCTGGGTAGGCGAACTCCCCGTCGCTGCCTCCCTGCCCCTTCCAGACGTCGAAGACCGGGTAGAAGCTCGTGTTCTGGACATCCATCCAGATCGGACGGACCTGGGTCATCCCGGTCGCCCCTTCGCTGCCGTCCGGATAGAAGTCGATCGTGTACTGGATATAGAGGTCGAAACTCTGTGGTACGAGGTTGTGGAGCATGTGGTTGAGGGTCCAGGTGTCGGAGCTCTTGTACCGGTAGCCGAAGCCGGGGGGGAACTCGATGATCGTCTTCTCCTCCCCGGCCGCGAACATCCGCTCGGGGAAGGCCGTACCGAACCTGCTGGGCGCCGTGGCGTCGGCGCGGCTCCTGTTCAGCCAAACGCCGTGGTGGAACATCACGTAGTCGGAGCGAAGTGAGGCACCGTCCGCAGTGACCAGATCGGGCTTGATCCGGGTTATCCAGCCGTCACGATCGGGTCGCTGGATCCCTGCGGCCAGGTTCGGCCACTCGATCCGGTTCTGGCCGGGCGTGACGTCGATCGGCCCGCAGCGGTAGGTGATCCGTGAGCCGCCACCGGGAAGGGATTCCTCGGTGATCGGCGCAAACACCTCGCCCGTGGTCTCTACACAGGTTCCATTCCTGACCGGCAAGGTCACCGCACCGGCCGACTGGGCCATCACACCAAACGCGACGATTCCGGCAACCGCGAGGGGCAGACAGCACCTGGGGGCGGCCGCACGAACGAGAGATCCGTTCATTTGCCGGCCTGCAGTGCTTTGGATGCTGTGAGTACGAGGCCGAACTCGGCCCACGAACGAACCTTGAAACGCACCGTGCTTCCCTTCGCGATCGCTTTGCTGCCCTTGGGCGTCAGTTTAGCCGAGATCTTCCTTACCTTCCCAGAGCGGAGCGAGCCGATCCGTTTGGTTGCGACCTGCTTCCCATTCGCGGTGACCGTGACGGTCACCGGTCCGGTCGAGGTCGAAGCCTTGAGTGAGAGGTCGATCGCCCCTTTTGAGCGAACCGCCGCGAGCGATCGGGACCGGATCGTTGGAGTCACCTTTGGACGGGCGACCGGCGTTCCGCTGGTTACGTCGAGAACGCCGTTCATCCCCGAATGGAGCGTGCAGACAAAGGGGTAGCGCCCTGTGGCGAGGTACTCGGTGCCGTCGACCGGAGTGGTCATTCCGGGACCGATCGTCTTCGAGTAAAAGAGCGAGCCGCCGTCCGGTCCGGTCCCCTTCGAATAGACGTTGTGAGGCACCCGGTTGGGCCCACCCGGATTGGAGAACTCGGTCGTGGTCCCGGCCGACTGAGAGAAGGGGCTTCCGACGAACGAACAGCATTCCTCAGCCGCGTTGATCGTCACCGCCCCGGCCGAGCCCGCCGGAATCAGCGCGAGGGGGATCGCGACGGCCAATGCCGACGCCACCAGCCTGAACCGGCTTCTCCTCTTGGAGCGTTCCACTGTCCCTTCCCCAGCCTTTCGGTCCCGATCGGAACCTCGAGGCCGGATCCTATCGGGCCGGCCTGACCGGCTTCCAGGCGGACCAGTTGCCTGCACGGTCCGAAACCCGATACCAGCGGGGCCGAGCAGCGGCCCTGACGTTCAGGATCTCGCCAGAGACCGCGCGAGTCTGACCCGCTTGCTCGCCCTGGGAAGGCTTCTTCGCCCTGGTCGAGAACTCGACCCGGCTAAGTCCGGATACCCGGTCGGTGGCTGCGATCCGGACCCTGAAGATTCGTCCTGAGCTTCCGAGCAGGTCGGCCGCCCGAGTCGCGGGAGCGCTCTGGTCGAGGACGATGTCGTCCGTCGCCGTACCGAGCGCCACCCCGCCGGGACCGAGGAACTTGAGGTAGACGATCTTCGGCAGGCGCTCTGCGCCCGACGTCGCGAGGGTCCAGGGGATCTCGGAGGAAACCGGGTATTCGTCCCCGTCGAAGGAGCCGTCGTTGGCGATCAGCACCGACCTCGTTCCGCTCGGCCAGACGATGTCGAGGGTGACCTCCGGATCGGCGGTGTAGGTCGCTCCGCCGTTGACGCTCAGCCCACTCTGGCTGCCGGTCGGAGCCGGCGAACCGGTGACGGTGAACGTGCCCGTGGCCTCCGGCGAGCGGTTGCCGGCGCTATCGACCTTGGCGAGTCGGTACTGGTGCTCACCGTCGGTCAGGTTGAGCGGGATCGGGAAGGGCGACTCACACTCCCGGAGTGGCCCGTCGATGTTCGGCCCGATTCTGCAGAGGTAGCTCTCACCGGCCTGGGCGCCAGTGAAGGTGAGGTAGCCGGCGGCGTTAGGGCCGCTGAGGACCGGGGGCTGCGGAGCCGGGGTCGGGGTGAAGGCACCGCCGAGCACGGTGCTCCCCGAGGTGCCGTTGTAGCCGTCGATCGCGATCGAGTAGGAAGTACCGGCGATGACCGGGAGGGTGACCCGGCTCCAGTTGCCACCCGAGCCGTTGTCGTCGTTGACCGCACGCTGGGTCAGCGAGTTGACCGCGGTCCCGGTGTAGACGCCGAGCAGGGTGTCGTAGCTGCTGCCCAACGTATTCAGGGTGAGGGTCCCCCCTGACGGCGCGGTCCAGCGGTACCAGGCCGAGCGGGCCGATCCGGCGCCGT